>JAEXGM010000019.1 GCA_023450835.1 Bacillota bacterium
CCTATTAACCAAGAATGCCAAGATGCTGCAGCAATATCTTGGTGCCAAGACAGACAAGAATGATTCCGCCTGCCATCTCCGCTTTGGCTTTTAATTTTCCGCCAAAGATATTTCCTATAATAACACCGGCTGCTGATATCAGGAAAGTCACTCCACCGATAAATGAAGTAGCTACCAGAATATTAACCTTTAGGAAAGCAAAGGTAATACCAACGGCCAGCGCATCAATACTGGTCGCAACGGAAAGAACCAGCATTTCCTTTACCTTCAGAGAGTTATCGACATCCTTGCAGCTTTCGCACTCATCCTCTTCTTCCTCTTCCTTAATAGAGCCTTTAATCATATTTATACCTATGATTCCTAGTAAGATAAATGCTACCCAATGGTCTATCGCACTTATTTTATCACTGAACTGCTTTCCCAGAAAAAATCCTATCATCGGCATGACTGCCTGGAAGATACCAAAGTATAAACCTACAATAACCGGGTGCTTGACAGATATCTTCTTTATGGATAACCCCTTACAGACGGCTACAGCAAATGCATCCATCGCCAGTCCGACAGACAGTATAAGTAATTCCAACAGATTCATAATAATTCTCTCCTTTTTTGTCTTTGTAAAGTGCCCTTGTGCTATGTATCCCTTGCTCTCTTCAAGAATTTCGGCAAAAAAAAGACCCACCTCCAGCCTGATGGCTGTAGGTAAGTCTCGTTATTTAAAATAAAACCAGATAAAATTCTATCAGTATGTTGGCTCTATTACACACAATCGGCTAACTACTCCCTTACTACAATATATAAATGATACTTGATACAAGGTAGTTTGTCAATCCTTTTTTGCCTTCCATCATTGACAGGGTTTCCCAGAATTCGTCTATAAACAAAAACTGGAATTCTTAAAATACTTCTCATATAAACTGCTGCTGCAAACGGCAGTAAGTTTTATTGCTTCTTCCCCGTAATCAAGAGCGGTCACCGTCCCATTCTCCTGTAAGAATGCTACCCATTTACTGTCCTTATAAGGAAGGCTTAACTCGAGACTGACCTCCCCTTCAAACAAATCTTCGGTAATACAGTCAACAAGCCTTTGAATGTCTTCTTCTTTCTTGGCAGACAGATAGATACAACCAAGTTCACCGTTTTCCGCTTTGATACTCTCTAATTCTTCTGCCGTGAGTTTATCGGTCTTATTAAATGCATAGAGCACAGGAATGTCACTTGCGCCTAATTCCTCTAAGGTCCCCTCCGTAACAGCCATCTGCTTTCTGTAATCCTTATCAGACACATCTATTACCTGAATCAAAAGGTCTGCCATCAGAACTTCCTCTAGTGTTGAACGAAAGGCTTTTATCAGATGATGAGGCAGCCTGCTGATGAAACCTACCGTATCCGTTAACAGGAAGGTCCTGTTCTCTTTGGTTGTTATCTTTCTGACAGATGTTTCAAGGGTAGCGAATAACATATCTTTCTCGAGAACCAGTTTATCTCCTGCTATCTTATGCAATCCAAGAACAGAGTTCATAACAGTGGATTTTCCGGCATTAGTATAGCCTACCAGAGCCGCCAGAGGAATCTCATTCTTTTCTCTCTTCTGCCTTTGGTTCTGTCTCCTGCCTACCAACTCATTAAGGTCTCTCTCAAGCCTTGCTATTCGCTCCTCAATTCTTCTTCTGTCAAGCTCTAGCTTTGTCTCTCCGGCTCCCTTATTGTGAAGGCCGGAGCCGCCGCCCTGTCTGCTTAAGCTGCCGGTAAGACCTGAAAGTCTTGGCAGCATATACTTTAATCTTGCCATTTCTACCTGCATTTGTGCTTCTTTTGTTTTAGCACGTCTTGCAAAGATATCCATTATAAGCACAGAACGGTCCAATACTCTGCATTCTAAGAATCTCTCCAGATTCCTTGTTTGGGAGGGTGAAAGCTCTTCGTTGAATATGACAAGGTCTGCCTGTAATTCTTCCAGGCTCTCCTTTAGCTCTTCTGTCTTTCCCTTTCCAAAATACAAGTCTATATGAATTTTCTCAAGGTTCTGGGTTATCTCTCCCACAACTTCCATATCGCAGGCAAATGCAAGCTCTTTTAATTCTTCCATGGATGAATTAAAATCTTCATCCCCTTTTCTTCTGTCCCCTGTAAGGGACACTCCTGCAAGGAGGACTCTTTCTTTTTCCATCATATATGGTCTCCATTTCTAAGCTGCTGCCTGTGCAAGGGAATATATTGCGGGGCACGGATTTTTACGCACAAAAAAAGAAGGCACGATTCTCCTTCCCTGCTGGCACTTTTTGTATTGCATGGTCTTATTGCAATTCTCTTGCAATCCCATTACGTTACAACTGACAAGCTATCTGTGATTCATTCACTTTCACACAGTATCTTATTCAATAAGTGATTTATTATAAAAAGGCAGATTAATCCCGTTTACTCCCTGACAGGCAGAGCTTTAAGCACTATGAAATTAGCAGCATAAAGAAAATAAACGTAATCTAATCCACATTTGTTAAGTACCTCCTTGGTTAACTACAGGTATTATACCAAAGTACATTGTAAAATACAAGAAAAATATGAAATCTGCTGCATATACATTAGTAAGAATACGCACAAGCATAAGGTATGTTGGAAAAAGCAAGGCTGTTATGTGTGAATTATTAAAAAATATAATTCACACATAAGATTGTACCAGAGAAATCCTCAGCACAATCCCAAGGTGCGTTGGAAAAGCAAGATTATTGGTGAAAAACAAATCAGTCTTTCCGCTGCGTATTAACGAAAGGGGTTATCATGAATAAAAGACGCTGTAGAATATCTTCCTGTGAACTTGTTACTCTTGTAACCGCAATTGCCTGTAACATTGCTAATTGCTACTCCGAAGAAGAAGTGGAACTCCTTGCCGCAGTTTTTGCCCAGCTTGGCGATACCCTTGCAACCATTCAGGTAAGAGAATCTGCTTTATCTGCTAATGATTCAGAAGAGGAGGAGGAGTCCTCCTGCGATAATACAGAAGAGGACTCCTCCGAGGATTCTGATAAAGAAACTAATAAAGATTCCGGCAGGAATTCCAGTGAATCTTCTGACAAGGATTCCAATATAGATTCTAACAGGAATAACAATAATTGCTCCGATAACGATTCCAATGAGAATTCCGATAAAGACTCCGATTAAATCTCCGACAAAGATTCCAATATAGATTCTAATAAGAATAACAATAATTGCTCCGATAACGGTTCCAATGAGAATTCCAATAAGAACTCTGATAAAGATTCCGTTTAAATCTCCGAAAAAGATTCCGTCTAAGGCTCCAATTAAGTCCCCAGAAAGGTTTACGTTTAAGGCTCCGATTGAGTCTCCGGCAAGATTTCCATTTAAGGCTCCGTTTAAGTCCTCGGCAAGATTCATGTTTAAGGCTCCGATTAAGACTCCGCCAAGAATTCCGATAAATACTCAGCAGAGTCTCTAACCCTTAACCTGACTGCTGCTCTAAAACCTACGCCACCATAATATCACTGGTTCCCTTTATGGTTATTACCTTATCATAGGAACTCTTTGTATCTTTAAAGATGACATGGCTTACATTAATAACGGTAATATCTTTTAGTCCAAGTATGGTCTTTTCAATCTCTCTGGCTCTTTCCATGTCCAGGGAGGCAAAAGCTTCATCCATAAACAGAATTCTTGCCTTGCTAAGCAGCGCTCTGGCTATAACAATTCTGCTTCTTTCCCCACCGGAAATATTCTTCCCGTTTTCATATATAATGGAATCAAGGCCATTAGGCAGTCCGTTTACAAAGTCTGACAGACCGGAATCCTTTATTGCCCTCATAATCTCCTCATCTTTGTATTCCTTGTACAGAGTGATATTATTACGAATCGTATCCTCAAATAAGAAGACCTGCTGCTCAATATTTGCAATGAGTCCAAAGTAATTTTCTTTTTTCACATCCATCATATTGTAGCCGTCAATCAGAATTTCCCCTTCCGTTGGATTAACATATTTGCGCAGGAGTCTTAAGAAAGTTGACTTTCCGCCTCCGCTCGGCCCAACTACCAGGTATTTCCCATTCTTCTTGAGGGTAAGGTTTATGTCTTTTAATATCTGTTTTTCATCATCTTCATAATGAAAGCCCACCTGTTTAAACTCTATTCCGCTTTCAAATTCTTTTAATTCCACTGTTTCCTCGTAACTATTGGAATTTTCCAGAGAATCTTCTATTTTCTTAATCAAATCTCCTGCGGTAAAGAGCTTGGGAAGATTCTCAGCCAGGTCAAAAATCGGAAAGGTCATCCGGTTAATGCCTTCCATAATCACAATCAGGCCTCCTGCAGTTATCTTGCCGATTACCGCCATATAACCTATTCCGCAAAGAATTCCATAGAAGCTTCCATTCATAAAAAAGTTTTGTGAGGCATTTACAAAGGACATCATCCGGTCAATAATAAAACCTTTATGCTGTATTTCGTCACTCTTCTGGTAATAATCCTGAGTAACCTTCTCCTGAAGGTTGTAATTCTTTACGATGTGAAAAGCTGAGAGAACCTCTTTGATGTAAGAGGTATAGCCGTCAAATAAGTCACTTCGTTCCTTATAATTCTTCTTCATGGGTTTGGAAGTAAGGAAGGAGATAGTCAGGTTTACGGCAATAATCAATATGGCAAAGAGAATCATACGGTAATCCACCGTTGAGAGCAGCCACATGCCGGCAAGAAAATTAATTGCCGCTCTTCCAACCATATAGATTCCCATAATAAGGTTCGTTTCCAGGGTGTTAAAATCATTGGTCATAGCTGAAAGATATCTGCCGTTATTCTCTTTTTGAAATTCCCGGATATTTTTCCCGAATACCTTATCAATGTAATAATGCTTTATATTCAGATTGACCCTTTTCCTGTAGAAGTTGCCGGTAATTGCTTCTGCTATCCCTAAAGGTACCAGTAACACTGCCCCAGCCAATAGAGTCGGTGTCCGGGATTTTACTTCCTGGATATTTCCTTTCAGGGCAAAGTCCAGCATGCCAAGCATCTTTTTTGTAACCACAGCATCCAGACCCGCCAACAGAAAGGATACTATTAACGACAACATTAGATAGGGAAGCGCTTTCATTAATTTTCTTAACATATATAGCCATGCCTTTCCGGGTGCCTGCCAATTGAATCCGCAGGCTGTTAACAGCCCCCTCTGTCAGCAATCCGCAGGCTGTCTCAGTAACCCGCAGGCTGTCTCAGCAATCCGCAGGCTGTCAGCAACCCGCAGGTTGCTTGCAACCTGCAAGGCACCCCAATTGAAATAAAATTCAAACTATAAAATATCTTAAGCTCTCCACATCAGTATCTCATGAAAATACTCCTGTGCACTGAACTGATGTACTCTTCCGTTCTTAATTTCCAAGACGTAATCATATTTATCCGTCACCTCCTCATAGTAACGGTGGCTGATTGCAATCACCGTATTATCCAACTCTAAAAATACTTTCTCAATTTCTCTTCCTAACTCTTCATTTAAACTGGAGGTTCCTTCATCTACAAAAAGAATCTCCGCGTCCTTTGCAATGGCCCTGGCAATGGATATCCTCTGTCTTTGTCCTCCTGAGAGGTTCTTTCCGTTTTCTGAAAGCATCGCATCCAGTCCTGCTTCTCTTTCTTTGCATATACTTTCAAGTCCGCAGACCTTAACGGCAAATTCTATCTTATCCTCCGGAATATCCTGGTATAATGCTATGTTATTGCGGATTGTATCTTCAAAGAGAAATACATCCTGATAAACAAAAGCAACCTGCCCATGAAAGGATTTTTCATTTATTCTCCGGTAATCAATGCCATCCGCTAAAATCACCCCGGTATAATCCTCCGTAGTTTTTGCAAGAAGGCTCATAAGGGTAGATTTACCGGCGCCGCTGGCCCCTTTAATGAGATACTTTTTCCCTTTTTCTATGGTAAAGGAAGCATTCTTAAATATCTCCTTCTTATCATAGGAAAAGCTTACATTTTTCAGGGTAATGTTATCCTGAAAGTGAAATTCCTCACTGCCCTTATCCGCTTCTTCCATACCTTCATCCGGCCCCGCTATCTTTTTGTAGATTGTCATAGATGCCTTCATCTGGTTTTTCATGGGAAAAGCACTAATCAGATAATTGCCGCTGGATGAACAGAGCTGAAACAGAAAGCCGCCCATGCTAAGACTTAAGCCGTTTATAAAGCCATAAGCCAGATAGATCATAACCGCCACCGAGGAAGCAAAGGAAATAATACGGATAACATGCCTTTGCATATCCGTAAAAAAGGCAGCCGCAAACTTTTTGTTTTCCGCTCTTGTAACCGCACCCATACTTTTTTCTTTGAATTTCTCTTCAATATGATTCAGTTTTAAGATTTCCATGCCATTAAAGGTATTCGCCATATCCATTGTGAAGTTCTCATTACTTTCTGAGAGCTGCTGCTCCAGGGCAGAAGCCTTCCCTGCAAATACATTAGCCAATGCCGTTAAAAATACCGCCTGCAAAGCCATGGCAATGGCTAATTTATAATCCAGAAATATAAGAATCAGGATAGACAGCAGGAACATTCCCATATTTATCAGGTAATTCAGCAGGCTTACAAAGAATTTATTTTCAAAGGTATTGATATCATTTATCAGATTTGAAATATAGATTTCCTTGGATTTGGCTGAAAATCGCTTAAAGGACATATGTATGATCTTATCAAAGGCCTGCTTTCTGACATCCAATATGGTATCCCTCATGTAGCGGATACGGAGCAATCTGGATATAATGAAATTCAAAGGTGCATAGATAATAAACAGAATAGTTATCCCTGCTACAATACCAAAATGCTTCACATCTCCCTTTTCAATGGCTCTTAATAGCAGCACAAATATCCCCATCTGAGCAAAATGATCTCCGATAAACAGGAAGGTCGCAAATAAGTACTGGATAAATTTACTTTTGCGCTTTAATAATAATTCTCTCATAAGTGCCGTTCTCCCTTATATACCACCCATACAAGCTACATCCGGCTGCCGGTGAAACTTGTATGGGTGCAAATTGTCTCCTTCTTATAGGAATGGAGCAAGTTTTATAAATTCTTTCATATTGCCTTCTTTCATCAAAATATCGGCTAATTTTTTGGCAGTTTCCCTTCCAAGAAAAGGATACAGCCCGACGCAATTTCCGATATTCCCTTCCACCAATGCCTTATCTACTAATTTATCAAGGGTCTCATTGGATAAAAAGGGGGCCAGCCCTACCACATTGGATAAATCACTAACATTTTCAATCTTCTTAACAATCCTGTCTAGAGAATCCGCTGATAAAAAAGGAGCCAACGCTGTTACACCATTCAAATCCTGTATGATATCAAGATCGCCAATCCATTGCATTAAATATTCTTCACTGACAAAAGGTGCGACCTTCACAAAATCCTTTAAGGATATCTTATCGGAATTCTCTGTAATAATTGTTTCCAGCAGACTCTCTGTCTGGCTTGGTTTAAGAGCCGGACCGGCAGAAGCTACATCTTCAATGGATACTTTCTGTTCCTTTACATATTCCTTTTCATTCCCATCAATAATCTTTTGAAACAATTCGCTTTCCTTCTTATTGCCAAGGAGCTCATCAATGGTACAATCCAGTACCGATACCAGCTCGGATAGCTTGGAGATATCCGGCATAGAATTTCCTCTCTCCCAATTGCTGACTGCCTGATAACTTATCCCTAAGGCATCTGCCAGTTCCATCTGTGTCATATTCTTTTGTTTACGAAATTCTGCAATCTTTCTTCCAACTTCTAACGTACTAAACATATAGTAATCTCCTTTCAGTTTAACTGCAGTTTTCAAACCGCGGTTTTAAGCTACTTGCCCCTATGTATCACAAGCCGTCTTGTAATACTGCTGAATAATCCGCACAGAGCATTTCTGGTTCATATCCTGTCAGCCAGGATGCTTATCGGTTACAGTCTCATTATATCGAAATGACGGGAAATAGGAATAAAGCGGTAATTGAGTTGCATAAAAAAGCAACTCAACTGCTGCTTGAGTCACCAAACCCAGGAATAATAAGCTTTCCAAAGTACTGCATTTACAAAACATTGAATTTTAAAAATTCATTCGTACCAGGCATTTCAAATAAAACTGGTAAATTATAACCACCTTGGTACAGCAATTTATCATGTTAATACCAATTATCAATCAGGATAATCCAACATAATCATGTTAAAATATTAATCCTGCTAAATTATTAATTACCTCAAATCATAAGCCATTATATCAGAAATAGAGTTTGTAAAAAACCCTTTTTCATTTAAATTTTTTACAATTTCTAGTATTTTCTCTCTCTTATTTAATTGCATAAATCCAATTTACACTCTGTAATATACCTCTAATCTTTCAACGAGTTTATTGTAATATTACCTGCCATTTTAGCGTCTTTCGAAACCGGAGCCCAAAACAGCTCCAAGCAGAAATTCACTGAATGGAATCAGAAATTATTGTCCGTTTCAAAAAAATCCGATATTCCATACAAGTATGAACCGCAGCCACTTTCAATGATATTCAAAAAACCGCTTGTATTTTCCTCACATTTGTGTATAATAAATACAAATATATCAATAAACAGCATTGATAAAAGCTACGATTATGAGATTTCCAAAGAGAGCCGGTGGTTGGTGTAAACCGGTGAAAGCTCAGGTCTTTCCACTTTTGGAGCTGTCGGCGAATAAGAGATATTATTTATGAAGCCGAAAGGGCGGCAGCCTCTATCCTGCCATGTTGAGAGGCCGTATTTTGCTGTAAAGCTTGCGGCAATTTGGGTGGCAACGCGGAATCCTTCGTCCCATGTTATGTGTGGAGATGACAGGATTTTTATTTTTGCCCATTTTTGAATGAAATTATATGCCGCAATCAGCGGCTGAATGGAGGAAGTTATGTTAGACATTAAATTCGTCAGAGAAAATCCTGACCTTGTAAAACAGAATATCAAAAACAAGTTCCAGGACAACAAGCTTGGCCTGGTGGACGAGGTCATTGAACTGGATGCCCAGTCCAGAGCTGCCAAGCAGGAAGCTGACACTCTCAGGTCCGAAAGAAATAAGATATCCAAGCAAATCGGCGGTCTTATGGCTCAAGGCAAGAAAGAAGAAGCTGAGGAAATGAAAGCCAAAGTTAATGCTGAATCCGAAAGACTTGCAGAACTGGAAGCAAAAGAAGCCGAGTTAGAAGAACGCATTAAGAAAATTATGATGACTATCCCAAATATCATTGATCCCAGTGTTCCTATCGGCAAGGATGACAGTGAAAATGTTGAAGTAAAGCGCTATGGTGAGCCTGTGGTTCCTGATTTTGAAATTCCTTACCATTCCGAAATCATGGAGAAATTCAACGGTATTGATTTAGACAGTGCAAGAAAGGTTGCAGGTAACGGTTTTTATTATCTCATGGGCGATATCGCAAGACTTCACTCTGCAGTTATCTCCTACGCCAGAGATTTTATGATTGACAGAGGATTTACTTACTGTATTCCTCCTTATATGATTAGAAGCGATGTTGTCACAGGCGTTATGAGCTTTGCCGAAATGGATGCCATGATGTACAAGATTGAAGGCGAAGATCTATACCTTATCGGTACCAGCGAGCATTCTATGATTGGTAAGTTCATTGATACTATTCTTCCGGAAGAGAATCTTCCTCAGACATTGACCAGCTACTCTCCTTGTTTCCGTAAGGAAAAAGGTGCTCACGGTCTGGAGGAACGCGGTGTATACCGTATTCATCAGTTCGAGAAGCAGGAAATGATCGTAGTATGTAACCCGGAGGACAGCCCTAAGTGGTTTGATGTATTATGGCAGAACACCGTTGACCTCTTCCGCTCCCTTGACATCCCTGTAAGAACACTGGAATGCTGCTCCGGTGACCTTGCTGACCTGAAAGTGAAGTCCATCGACGTAGAAGCCTGGTCTCCCAGACAGAAGAAGTACTTTGAAGTGGGAAGCTGCTCCAACCTCGGAGACGCTCAGGCACGCCGCTTAAAGATCCGCGTTGTAGGCAAAGACGGCAAGTATTTCGCCCACACCTTAAATAATACGGTAGTTGCTCCTCCCAGAATGTTAATTGCATTCCTGGAAAACAACTTAAATGCCGATGGTTCCGTCAATATCCCGAAGGCCTTACAACCGTATATGGGCGGTAAAACCGTTATCAAATAAACTCATCCGGGACTGTTTCACATAATAATCTGAAACAGTCCCGTTTCCTATAACATAAAATCTCTCCGCTCTTCCCAATCCGGCTATTCATATATGCCACCTCTTTAAAGGAGTTTCTATGTCATCAACACATAATATAAAAGGCCATACTGCGGCCTTATTCAGTGTAATATTTTGGGGTACCACCTTTATTTCAACCAAAGTACTGTTAAAAGCTTTTTCTCCCTTTGAAATTCTCATCCTTCGCTTTCTCATTGGATATATAGCCCTCTGGTGCATTAAACCAGGCAAAAGCCTAAAGATTCCGGGGCAAAAAAAATCCCATGAACTGTTGTTCCTTGGAGCCGGGTTATCCGGTGTTACACTGTATTTTCTTATGGAGAACAACGCACTCACTTTGACCTATGCCTCCAATGTAGGTGTTATTGTCTCTACCGCGCCCTTCTTTACCGCACTTATGGCACACTTTTTATTAAAGAATGAAAGGTTCCGTCCCTCTTTCTTTCTTGGTTTTTTAGCAGCCATAGCAGGTATATGCCTTATCAGCTACAATGGAAGTACTGTTCTTTCCTTAAACCCATTGGGTGATTTACTGGCTCTGGCCGCTGCCTTCGTGTGGGGCATCTATTCCATATTCACCAAGAAGATAAGTGATTTAGGTTACAACATGATGCTGGCAACCCGTAAAATCTTCCTTTATGGGCTTATCACCATGATTCCTCTTATCCCTTTCTTCCGCCCTTCCTATGATTTTAAGGAAATTTTAAAGCCTGCTTATCTGGGCAATCTTTTGTATTTAAGTCTGGGTGCTTCCGCTCTGTGCTATGTTATCTGGAACTGGGCTACTAAAGTACTGGGAGCTGTTAAGACAAGCCTTTACATATATATCATTCCTGTAATTGCAATCATAACCTCCGCGATTTTTCTCCACGAAAAGATGACCTTAATAGGTGCCCTGGGTACTATCCTTAC
>JAEXGM010000025.1 GCA_023450835.1 Bacillota bacterium
GAATACGCAGATGAATTGGGCTTACAGTTCAGGAGTTTTGTCTTGAGAGGTTCCTTAATGACACTTAAACGCCGGCAGCTATGACTAGACAAAACAACTCCACTGTCTGAGCACAATACATAACCGTATCTCTCAAAAGTACCAGCGAGTTTGGAGTTGTTTTGCCTGTCAGTCATAGCTGCCGGCGTTTTAGTGGAATAAGGAACCTTGAAAACAAAACGCATGAACTGTAAGCCCAATTCATCGTCCGCTTCCACAGCCTAATTCTCTTCTTCTATTGTTTAGAATCCAATATCTTTTTCAGTTCATCCATAAAAGTATTCACATCTTTAAATTCCCTGTACACAGAAGCAAATCTCACATAAGCCACCGCATCCAGATCCTTTAACTTATCCATCAATATCTCTCCGATGGCTGAGCTTTTTATCTCTTTTTCTTCCTTATTAAATATGGTATTCTCTACTTCATCTACCAATGATTTCATCTGGTCAACGGAGATAGGACGTTTATGACAGGACCTGAAAACGCCTGCCTCAATTTTGGATCTGTCATAGGGCTCTCTGTTATTATCTTTCTTTATTACTACCAATGGAATGGCTTCTACTTTTTCATAGGTAGTAAACCGCTTGGAACATTCATCACACTGCCTTCTTCTTCGAATAGAACTTCCGTCCTCTGCCGGTCTGGAATCAATTACTCTTGTATTTTCGTCACCACAAAAGGGGCATCTCATATTTAACCTCCTGCTGCCAACGTTCCTCATATTGGGCGTCAGCACAAATTTGTGTAGGAAATGTACTATAATTTCCCACTAATCACATTACTCTTCCCTCAAACTCTAATTAGTTTATTAAGCTATTTAACTTGATTATATTGAAAGATATTCCTGCGGTCAAGATATTTTATTCTTATCCTTTACATATATTTATTAATAATGGCATATTAAGACATGGGAGGGCTATCTTATGAGACTGTGTGAATTAAGGCAAAAGGAAGTTATTAACTGCAGAGACGGTGAGCGGCTTGGCTATGTCTGTGATTTGGATTTTGATGTAAATACAGGTATAATTACCCATATCATTGTTCCAGGTCCCTGCAAGATCTGGGGCATTATAGGCAGGGACACAGAGTATGTTATTAATTATAATTGCATCAAGCAGATTGGAACTGATGTAATTCTGGTTGATATCGATTCAGAAAAGGTTCTCATTAAATCTGCTTATATCTAATTTATTAGGTATAAGATTTTAAGGTTTACAGACACTGCAGGGTTCATAGCCTTCTTCTTTTGCCTTTTTCAGTGACAGAGACCTGTATTTTCCCTTCAGATATTTGCATCCTTCCCTATGATATTTCGTACCCTTTTCCGTTATATAGACCAACTGATTGTTTTTGTCCGTTATCTTTGAAGCTTGCTTTCCTTCTGTTTTTACTGATACATTTTTACCATCACTGGTTATTACAATGGTCCCTGATAAATCCGTACGATAAGTCTGTACGTCTTCGTCTTCAAGGCTGGCAAGAGTGGCTGCTGCCGGGTGCCCATAGCTGTTTCCCTTTCCCACGGATATTACGGCATAGACAGGGTCTACCGCCCTTAGAAATTCCTCACAGCTGCTGGTAGAAGACCCATGATGGTTTACTTTTAATACATCCGCCTCAATCTCTCTTCCGCTTTCCACTAAATCCTTTTCCGCCTCTTCTTCTAAGTCACCTGTAAACAGGAAAGAATTCTTACCATTTGTGAGATGTATTCCTAAAGAATAATTATTTACATTATCCCCATAATCCTTATCAAGAGGAGTGATAAAAGTAAAAGAAGCATCTCCCAGCTTGTAGGTATCACCGGCAGCTGGAAGTGTTTTTTTTATGCCTTCTTTTTTTACCAGCTTTAGTAGATTATCATATGTTTTTGAACTATATGTAATGTCACTTAAGAATATCTCATCCGTATCACAGCTTTCGATTACTTTTGCCAAGCCCCCGATATGATCACTGTGAGGGTGAGTTCCAATTATGTATTTAAGCTCTTTTATATGCTCCTGCTCTAATATACCGGCGACATTGTCCCCTTCTTCCGCTTCCCCGGCGTCAATTAACATAGCATCTTCTCCGCTCTCAATTAAAATAGAATCCCCCTGCCCCACATCCAGATACATGACTTTTAACGTACTGCCAGCTACGGAATTATCCGCAGTGGTTACAGAGCATCCGCTTAAGGCAGATAATAAAAGTAAAACAATTAAGAGCATCATAAAATGCTTATTTTTAAAATATTTAATCCTGTTTTTCATTTGAATCTCTTTTCTTCCTATGTAAGTTATGGCTAAGTTAGAATCATTAATTCATTGCCCCATGAGCCATGCTTCTATAGCTTACTAAATGTTAATCAAAAATGCAACAGAGCTTGATAAATACCTCCATAAGAAAAATTATTAATACATCAGGAATAATAACAAGAGGATATCTCAAAAGGCCTATTAACCGATAGCCTTTTGAGATATCCTCTTGTTATTATATTTTACTGGCTCAAATAATTCTTCATATTCTTAAGAGCAGATTTTTCCAGCCTTGATACCTGTGCCTGAGATATACAGATTTCTTTTGCTACTTCCATCTGGGTCTTTCCCTCATAAAAGCGCAGCTCAATAATCCCTCTTTCCCGTTCGGATAACTTAGAAAGAGCTTCTTTTAATGCTATCTCTTCCACCCAATTTTCTTCTTTATTCTTTTTATCACTGACCTGGTCCATAATATAGAGGGTATCGCCGCCTTCTGAATATACAGGCTCATATAAAGATACCGGACTCTGAATGGCATCTAATGCATAAACTACATCTTCTTTTGAAATTCCGATTTCCTCTGCTATTTCTACAACTGTTGGTTCCTTGTCATTTTTCTTTAACAAGGCTTCTTTGGTGTAGATAGCCTTATACGCTGTATCCCTCAATGAGCGGCTTACTCTTATGCTGTTATTATCCCTCAAATACCTTCTGATTTCTCCGATAATCATAGGGACTGCATAGGTAGAGAATTTCACATTCTGAGTGATATCAAAGTTATCAATTGCCTTCATAAGGCCGATACAGCCTATTTGAAATAAATCATCCACATTTTCATTACTGCCTGAAAATCTTTGAATTATACTAAGTACAAGACGCAGATTACCCTTTATATACAATTCCCTTGCCTCTTTATCTCCTTCTAAAATGCGTTTAAATAATTCTTCCTTTTCACTATTGTTCAGTAATGGCAATTTCGATGTATTTACACCACATATTTCTACCTTATAAAGAGCCATATGAAAACCTCCAAATCATTTTTTCGTCATGTATCGAAGTGGCTGTAAACATTTCTCCACTCATTGCATAAGTAAATGATTTACTATTCTGGTCATCTTTATACGATATATTTAGATGTAATAATTTCCTTTTTTTCTGAACAATAATCTTTTATTTTATTCTAACCGAAGCATCTCTTTTTTCAATCGTTTGATAATTTTCTTTTCCAAACGTGATATGTAGGACTGAGAAATTCCAAGCAGGTCCGCCACCTCTTTTTGAGTCCGTTCATTACCGTCTTCTGTGTTAATTCCAAACCTTAACTGAACAATTATCCTCTCTCGTTCACTTAGTTTTGAAAGTGCCTTCCCTAAAAGTTTTCTGTCAACTTCCTCTTCTATGTTCCGGTAAATGACGTCCTCTTCCGTCCCCAGTATATCGGATAACAAAAGTTCATTCCCATCCCAATCCACATTAAGAGGCTCATCAATAGATACTTCCAGCTTAGTTTTATTATTCCTCCTCAGATACATTAATATTTCATTTTCAATACACCGGGAGGCGTAGGTTGCAAGCTTTATATTTTTATCCGGATTATATGTATTTATGGCTTTGATTAATCCGATTGTTCCAATGGATATCAAATCCTCCACACCGACACCGGTATTATCAAACTTTTTTGCTATGTATACAACTAATCTGAGATTATGTTCTACCAGTATGGATTTCGCCTCGGTATCATCTTCTGTCCCAAGTCTGGCTATCTCCTGGGCCTCCCTCACGGAATCAAGAGGTGCGGGAAGAACTTCCGCTCCGCCGATATAATGAATCTCACCGCGCCCATTAAATAAAATACTCCTAAAGTCAGGAATCAACCGAAAAGTAAACTTATTCGGAATTGTTATTTTTAAAAGCATGAATCTCTTTCCTCCCTTTCAATCACATAATACCCCTTGCATATCGCCTGCCTGCGATATTGCCCGTATAAGAAGTGAAAATCGTTTTGTAATTTTCACATAACACCTCTCATATATCGCAAAGCTTCTTGCGATATATGAAATGAAAAGTGAAAATTGTTTTTGTAATTTTCACATAATCTCCTTATGTAAAATGATTTGATAATCCTTACAGACGGATAACTTCTGTCTGCTGACAGCAATCAGAACTTTTTCCCGGACGGTTTCTTCCTTTTCTTCCTTCAGAATAATTTTATCCAGTTCAAAGGCAGGTAACATTCCGTCCTTTCCAACCGAATGAAAAGGAATTAACCTTATTGGAAGGTACTCTTCCTTTTCCCGCACATCGCCAGATGTGCATACATCATCAGATGCGCCTACGCCACTGGATGTGCATAGATCGCCGGATGTACTCATATCGTTAAATGTACTCATCTTATTAGATGTTACACCGCCTTTAGAGTCACCGAGTAGTTTTCGCAACATAGTATTCTGAGAATTCGTCAATAAGGGTTCAATCACCGTATATTCCGTTATTATCACAGGCTTACCGAAATATGGGTCCCTTAAGCAATTACCCGTATCCAGAAAGCCAACTGCCTTTACTGTCTTACCGTTAAGCATAAGGTCTGTCTGATAGAGCTCCGACACTTTTACTCTAAGTTTTCTTAAAAATCTAATAAATACATAAATTCCTGCCATCCCTGTCAAAAGCCCAATAAATAACCAGATAGAATTTGTGTTATTCATAAGATAAAGGCCAAAATCGGTATAGTAATATAGACTGTTAAGCAGACCGCCTAAAAAAAAAGTTGAAATGTAAAGTAAGACCACCGCTCTTAGCTGTTCCTTCAGTTTATTTTTTCCAAACGTAACAACAATCATAAAGTAACTTAGCAGCAGATATGCTAAAAGAAATCTGAGAATATGATTTATTTCAGGAATCACTGCAAACAGACAGGCACCGACGGCTCCAACAGCCGCTCCCAGCACAACTCTTAAGAGAGGGCAAATATACCTCAACACTTTTTTTACTGTTATTAATAGAATGAAATCCATGATGAAATTTATTAAAAAAATCACATCCACATAGACCTCTACCTGCAACGCCACCCCCTCATTTCCTTTATAATAAATCCTATTATAGCTTTTTTATGCTGTTAAATTTGTCATAAACTGGTATTTATACCTAAGTTTTCATTTACCTACACCTACAATATCCCCTCCCATTCAACGATATAATTTGTTTTCCTGTTATAAAATCATCAAATATGTAAATAATTGGGTGTTGATATCAAAAAAATAACCTGCACCAGGTCTTAAGACCCAATACAGGTTATATCTTATTTATATTATTACATTATTTATGATTACGGTTCTTCTGAAGAAATTCTGGAATCTTTATACTTCCGGCATCATTGTTTTCTCTTGTGGAATGGTGGGAAATATTGCTTCCATAAGGAGAAACAGGCGTTGTGCTTGTGGCAGCGACCTGAGACTGTGCCTTTTCAAAAGGAGATGGTGAAGTTTGACTTCCAAACTTATACTCCGGTCTGCTCATAGGCTGCTTTAAGAAACTTGGTCCCTTGGATTCTGCCCTTACATTACCGGCGGCACCTTCAAGGCCTGTAGCTATAACTGTAATTGTAACATAATCAGGAGCAGTCTCATCATACATCGCACCAAAGATAATATTAGCAGATTCACCGGCTAATTCCTGAACCATAGTAGCCGCCTCATTAGCTTCAATTAAACTGATATCACCGGAAATATTGATGATAACATGAGATGCACCTTGAATGGTGGTCTCAAGAAGCGGACTGGTAATAGCCTGATTCACTGCATTGATGCACTTATCATCCCCTTTGCCGATACCGATACCGATATGGGCAACGCCCTTATCTTTCATGACAGTCTGGACATCCGCAAAGTCCAGATTAATAAGGCCGGGTACATTAATCAAGTCTGTGATACCCTGAACCCCCTGCTGTAGTACTTCATCTGCTTTCTTTAAAGCATCAGGCATTGTAGTACGCCTGTCCACGATTTCCAATAACTTATCATTAGGTATTACAATCAATGTATCTACATGCTCTTTTAAACGTTCAATACCGCTAAGGGCATTGTTCATTCTGGCTTTTGCTTCGAATTTAAAAGGTTTTGTAACGATTCCTACTGTAAGGATGCCCATGTCCTTTGCAATCTGAGCTACTACGGGAGCTGCTCCGGTTCCTGTTCCGCCACCCATACCGCAGGTTACAAATACCATGTCAGAACCTTTAATTATTTCTATCAGTTCTTCCTTGCTCTCTTCTGCAGCTTGCGCTCCGATTTCCGGCTGTGCTCCTGCACCAAGACCTTTAGTAAGCTTTTCTCCGATCTGAACGCATTGAGGTGCCTTACAGTTCTTTAAGTGCTGCTTGTCCGTATTTACACAAATAAATTCCACGCCTATTATGTTTTGTTCTATCATTCTATTTACAGCATTATTTCCTGCACCTCCTACTCCGATTACTAGTATTTTTGCAGTAGATTCTGCTTCACTCGTTCTTATTTCAAGCAAGGTACTTCCTCCTTCACTATACACCTAAATTATATTAATTATATACGATTTCTCTCACATATACAATATTACCGTTCTAGTAATATAAGGCTAGATATTCTAATAAATATCATATCTTTTATTAATCAAATAATCAACCCTTTTTTACGTTTTATTCGATAGGCCTGGCAACAATTTTTTCCTGTCCTACCACAAAATTCTTCATATCAATAAGTAGCCTTTTTCCATTCGCCTTAGGCAGAATAGTTTCCAGCTGCGCCATTTGCTCATCATAGGTATCTCTGTTACCTAAAAGAATTTCATTTTTCCCGCTTTTTATCAGTACTTCTGACTCCTCATTAAACTGTATTGTGTCAACATTCAGGCCGAATTTCTGTATCAGTCTGGTAAGTTCCAGGATTACAGGAAATAATTCTTTTTTACTGGTATTTATCTTGTCATGGAGTACAAAGCTATTAAAATGAAGGCCTGTTACGAAAGGCACACCCTCCAGCTTCTTTTCTGAGCTTTCTACCATGATGCCGTCTTTGTCAAAATACATATAGCTCCCCATATACTGTATACAACCAATAACCGGTTTTTCATATACGTGAACATTTACCGTATGACTGTTAACGAGCTTAACGGTAACATCCTCTACAAAGGGAATTATCTGCTTACTGCCATACTTCATTCTCAGATAGAAAAGTATTGAATTTCCATCTGTCCTACTTGTAAGTAATTCCTGCTTTAACTCTTTATCACTGTAATGAGTACTGCCGGTTATATTTACCGTCTTCAGATTACAGGTTGAATAAAGCAGGAATCCTCCAAGCAGAATAAAAAGAACAAACAGCATTACTAGCTTTCTTTTTTTATCCTGTCGTGTTTTCAAGAGTTCCTATCCTTTCTTAATGAAGTTTAATCTTCTTTATATTCAATCTGTGCTCCCAAAGCTCTTAAGTCTCTGCATATATCCTCATAACCCCTCTGAATATGATAAGGATTTTTGACAATGGTCTTTCCCTCTGCCATAAGACCCGCTATCACCAGTGCTGCTCCCCCCCTTAACTCACCTGCCGATACCTCAGAAGCTCTTAGAACAGGAACACCAGTAATAAAAGCCTCTCTGTCCTGTAAACAAATCTGTGCTCCGAATCTTGCCTGCTCCGGTACATTCTGATATCTGCCTTCAAAAATTTCTTCTACAATCTTACTGCTGCCAGAAGCTTTCATGAGCACTGACATAATCTGTGACTGCATATCCGTTGGAAATCCCGGATAAGGTGCCGTCTTAATTTCCGGAACAGCTTTGATGGTGCCGTCTGAACGGAGAGTAATGGAATCCTGCTGACACCGTATATGGCATCCAATTTCCCTTAAAGTTTGTATGACTGCATAGAGACTTCCGCAGCCAATTCCTTTTAATGTAATATCTCCACCTGTACCAGCTGCTGCTGCCAGATAAGTACCTGCCACTATTCGATCCGATGGTGCTGTATATTCCGTCTGATGCAGGGAGGCTACTCCTTCAATTTCTATTCTGCTGGTGCCTGCTCCATAGATTTTAGCTCCTGCGGAATTTAAAAACTTGCATAGTTCCAATATTTCCGGTTCCCTGGCTGCCTGAAAGATTCTGGTCTTTCCATGGCCCAAAACACCTGCCAGAATTACATTTTCCGTAGCTCCGACACTGGGAGAGGGCAAATAGATATCTGCTCCCTTAATACCGTTTGTCACACAGGTAATCAGCCCGTCCTCTTCTTCCAGACTAACATTCATTTGCGCAAATGCATCAAGATGAAAATTAATAGGTCTGGCACCTATGGTACAACCTCCCGGATAAGATACCACCGCTCGGTGACTTCTGCCAAGAAGTGCTCCTAATAATATAATGGAAGAACGCATTTTCTTTACCAGATCTGTTGGCACGACCTCTGTGTTCAATCCTCTGGTGTCCACTATAACAGAGGAACCATCCCAGGTAACACTGCAGCCGATTTCTATCAGAATCTTAATCATGTGTTCAACATCCAGTATCTTTGGACAATGCTTTAACTTCGTGACTCCATTGATTAATAATGTCGCTGCTAATATAGGTAAAACCGTATTTTTAGAACCTTGTATGTTAACCTCACCGCTTAGCTTTTTACCACCCATAATCTCAATATATGTCATGGTGCACCTCAAACCTGATATAGTATTACTATATGTTATTTTCAAAAAATTTGTGCCTTACAGATTTGGATTAAAATAAACCAGTAGATTAAAATTAATCAACAGATTAGTTTTAACCGGCAGAGTTAATTTTCAATCTGCAGATTATTGTTAATCACAGACTATAATGAATCTGCAGAACTAAGGGGGTGAAGAAAATACCTATCTTTCATATTTTATCTGATTGGAAACACTTAGAACAATTCCCATCTCCGCCAGAAGTACCAGCAGGGAACTGCCTCCATAGGATATAAAGGGGAGTGGAATTCCTGTTGAGGGAATTGTATTTGTTACAACCGCAACATTAATAAGTACCTGTGCTGCTATATGTGTCAATACACCTGTAGCAATAAGTCCGCCAAATAAATCAGGTGCGTTAACTGCTATTACAAAAAGACGCCAAATAATAAGTACAAAGAGCAGAATAACCGCAACTGCTCCAAACAGACCGAGTTCTTCGCATATGACCGCAAAAATCATATCATTATGTGATTCTGGTATAAAGCCCAGCTTTTGCATACTCTCGCCAAGGCCTTTGCCGAATATTCTTCCGGAAGCTATGGCGTATAACCCCTGAAGTATCTGATATCCTTTGGGATGAGTTTCAACGTTTTTCCATACCTCAATTCGTTCACTTCGGTAACTTACAAAGAAGATGAAGATGGAACCAAGTGCCGCCATCAGACCACCGGATACAATAAAATACAGTTTTTTTCTGCTGGCTACAAAACATATTGCAACCATGATAAGTCCCATTACCAAAGCGGTACTAAAATTCTGAGACAGTACAAGTCCGATAAGAGGCAGCACCAAGACCAAAATTCTTATAAATCCCGTGAATTTATCAAGCTTTTTGGGAGCCAGGCTGACTACATATGCCGTAAATAGAATAATACCGACCTTGGATAACTCAGAAGGCTGGAAGGTGCCAAGAGGTCCGAGAGAAAGCCACCGTTTGGAACCATTAATTTCTTTTGCAAATATTAAAACCGCTATCTGTAACAAAATACACAGAAAATATAAAGCAATAATTGGCCTTATCTTTATTATAGGCAGCTTATGCTTATAAATCCTGTAGTCAATTTTTGATACTATAAGCATTACGACCACACCAAATATGGCAAATGCCCCCTGTTTCTCCAGATAAAACGCTGGATTTCCTGTTTCCCTGGCAGCATTATAGGAACTGGTGCTATACACCATCACCAATCCGAAGCATACTAGAAAGATAGTGAGAAACAGAAGGTTATAGTCATAATAGCTATGAAGTTTTTTCGTTTTTCCTTTTTCTCTGTCTTCCCTTGTCATGCCGACCTCTCTCTTCTTACCCCTTTCGTGAATATTAAATCTTCGATTTGATATTCCTGAATCCGTAGTTGAAAAAACTGCTTTTTGTTTTTTCAACCTATTTAACACATAAATTCTATAGATTTCTTACGTATTCTTTAAAGAGACGTCCTCTTTCTTCATAGTTCGGAAACATATCCCAGCTTGCACAGGCAGGTGAGAGAAGGACACAGTCTCCTTCCTGGGAAAGCTTATAACATATTTCAACAGCTTCCTGAAGTGACTCTGCTTTGTAAATCTCTGCAAAACCATGCTGCCTTGCAGTTGCCTCAATTTTATCTTTTGTCTGCCCTATTAATATAAGAGCCTTGATTTTTTCTCCAAAAGCTTCAACCCACTCATCATACTCAGAACCCTTATCATACCCTCCGGCAATAAGGCAGGTAGGTGAAGGCATGGATTCGATAGCTTTAATGGACGCATCAGGATTCGTTCCCTTGGAGTCATTATAATATTTGACACCGTTTTTTGTGGTTACAAATTCAATTCTGTGTTCTATGGCAACAAATTCTCTGACAGCTTTATTAATACATTCATAGGGAACCTGAAGGGAAATGGCGATACCCACCGCAGCCATAGTGTTTTCATAACTATGCCTTCCGAATATATTCATTTGAGTTACATCTACTATAACCTGACTGGTATTCCCGTCATCGTATATAATGTTATCACCATCCAGATAAATTCCTTTGTCAAGTTTTCGCAGACTGCTAAAAAACAAAACATTCGTATTTAATTTTTTTCCCGCTTCTCTTAGTACTTCGTCTTCATAATTCAGGATACAGACATCATCGGCACCCTGGTTCTTCGTAATAGCAAGCTTTGCCGCAATATAATTCTCCATCGTATGATGGCGGTTAAGATGATCCGGTGTAATGTTTAGAATCGCACTGACATTGGGCTTAAAATCTATAATTGTCTCAAGCTGAAAGCTGCTCATCTCAATTACGGTAACAGAATCTTTCGTTGTGTTTTTTGATACGTCTGTATAAGGTATACCGATATTCCCTACTACAAAGACTTCATGATAAAAGGTCTTCATAATATCCCCCACAAGTGAAGTGGTTGTAGTCTTACCATTGGTGCCGGTAATAGCGGCAATCTTTCCCTGTGCCTTATAAAAGCCAAGCTCAATTTCACCCCAAATAGGAATATTTTTATCTCTCATACTATTCACCACTGGAAGATCTGTTGGTACTCCCGGACTAAGAACAGCTAAGTCAATTTTATTTAAATTTTCTTCCGTTAATTCTCCCAGAATAATTTCTCCGCAGAAGTCTTGCGGCAGTTTTTCTCTGACTAATTCTGCCTCCAGTTTGGAATTTGTATCATATACAATGATATTCTTCGTTATGTCCTGCAAAAACCGGGCTGCAGATATACCGCTAAGTCCTGTTCCAAATACCAATACTGTTTTATTATCCAGTTTCATCTTAACTCCTTTCGCGGATATCAAAGCTTCCAACTGATATCCCTGAAAATACCGCCCTGACAGGCAGGCATTCTTTTGCTTTTCTAATGTTTTTCTTCATTTATTCATGTGTATTTCCCAGGCAGGACCTGCGAAACTGAAATTTCATCTTAATTTATCATATTCCCAGCAGTGCAATGATACAGCAAATTACTGTTGCTACCGTGAATACTGATACTACTTTCATCTCTGACCAGCCGCATAATTCAAAGTGATGATGTATGGGTGCCATCTTAAAGATACGTTTTCCCTTTGAGAGCTTAAAATATACCACCTGAAGCACAACTGACATTACTTCTATCAAATAAACCAAACCTACAATTATCAAAAACAACGGCATCTTAAGCATAAAAGCCGAAGCTGCGACAAAACCTCCTAAAGCCAATGAACCGGTATCTCCCATAAACACTCTGGCCGGATAAATATTAAAAACAAGAAATCCAAGTAAGCTTCCGGCTGCCGCATTGCTAATAGGAATGATACCGCTGTTCTGCACTATTGCCGCTACCGAAAAGAAAGTAGTGATTAGCAGAGTGACACTGGCTGCAAGGCCATCCAGTCCATCGGTAAAGTTGGCACCGTTTACTGTTCCAAGCATGCAAAAGAGCATAAAAGGTATAAACCATACCCCCAGTTCTAAAAATTTCCCTCCTGCAAAACCCCCGGTAAAGGGTATAAGGATTGAGGTCCCTATATCGGTATCATTAATAAAATAATTAATAAAGACCACTGATACCAATATTTGCCCTAACAGTTTCTGCCATACCTTTAGTCCCATGGATCTTTTCATTATGATCTTAAGGTAATCATCCAGGAATCCAATCAAGCCAAAACCCACTGTTGCAAACAGTACGGGAATCATATCCCTGTTAGCTTTTATGTAAATCACCGAAGTGATTGTAACACTCAGGAGTATTACAATTCCACCCATAGTAGGGGTGCCTGATTTCTTAAAATGGCTTTTAGGACCGTTGCCCCGGACATATTGCCCCCACTTTAGTTTCCTTAGGAAAGGTATTAGTATCGGGCATAATATTAAGCTTATTACAAAAGCTATGACAACCGGCATTAGTATCCTAGCATTCATTCCTGTTTCCTCCGTAAAATGCCTATTCATTCTTTTGTATGTTATCTTCTGTAAGGCTACGGATTATTCCATATATAAAATCAAATTGCTGTTATTATTAATTTCTTCACCTGTTAAGGGGAACTGACTAGCTACTTTATCCCCTTCTCCGTCGTAATATACCTCCTTAAAAGTATAATCTTTTAGCATTTTCTTCACATCTGCTTTGCTTAATCCTGTTAAGTCCGGCATTCTCATAGTACCGATATTATTTTTCTTGATTTCCTCTTCCGTATAGGAAGGTTCAATACCAAGATAGGGAAGTGCATCTTCATAAACTTCCGCCACAACAGGGGCCGCAATGGTTCCGCCGTAATAAATACCTTCCGGTTCATCTATCAGTACAATACCGATAATCTGAGGATTATCAGCAGGTGCAAACCCTAAAAAAGAGGATATGTACTTATTGCTGCTTCTGGGTAACTTTTCTGAAGTAGCAGTTTTCCCTCCGATATGGTATCCGGCCAGATATGCTCTGTTACCGGTTCCTTCTGATACAACAGTTTCAAGAAGCTGTTTCATTAAATCAGAGGTTTCTTTTGTTACGGCTCCGTCTGTTTCATTATATTTCAGAGTTTTAGCCACAGAACCGTCTTTATTTTTAATCTCTACTCCAAAGTGGGGAGTAACTATTTTTCCGCCATTTACGATGGCACTGGCAGCTACTAAGAGCTGCAGGGGTGTAATCTGAAAGGATTGCCCAAAAGACATAGTGGCAAGTTCAACAGCACCGACATTAGCAGGTTTATGCATAATGGAGGTTGCTTCACCCGGAAGGTCTACACCGGTTTTTTTCATTAAACCTAATTTGGAAAAATATTTATACATATTGGTAACTCCAACCCTTGCTCCAATTTCCATAAAAACAGGGTTGCAGGAGTTCTTAATGCCATCAATAAAATCTTCGCTTCCATGTCCGCCTACTTTATGACAGCGGATTCTGCGGTCTTCTACTATCTTATAACCCGGACAGTAAAATCTGTCCGTCAGCTTAACTACCTTTTCTTCCAGGGCTGCTGTTGCAGTAACTACTTTAAAAGTAGAACCCGGTTCATAGGTATCACTGATGCTGGCGTTACGCCACATATTATTAAGCAGGTCATTCTTTTGCTTATCGGTAAGCGTCGATTCATCAAGACCGTTCAGGGCTGAATCCGTCAGCGTGTAGGGGTCATTGAGGTTAAACTCAGGTACATTGACACAGGCATATATCTCGCCATTTTGAGGATTCATAAGAATCATTTTAACATTATTGGCGTTCTTGGCTTCTAACACCTTCATGGCTGCCTGCTCTGCATACTTTTGTATATTAACATCTATACTGGTAACTAAATCTTTGCCGGCTACCGGCTCAATTCTGTCTTCTGCCGCATTTTCAATCTCAACACCATTGGCAGTCGTGAGTGTAAGTATAGTACCATCGGATCCTTTCAGGTAATTATCATATTCTACCTCAAGACCAATAATACCCTGGTTATCGCTTCCGGTAAATCCGATTACTTTGGATCCCAAATCACCGTAAGGATAATATCTCTTATAATCCTCATCTACCATGACACCATCCAGATTATACTCTCTGATGGTATCTGCGACGGTTTTATCTACGTTGGATTTAATTCTTTCAATAGAAGAATTTTTCTCAACCCTCTTTCTGACGTAAGCATCGCTTAGTCCCAGGGTCTCAGATAACATCTTTATTACCTTTTCAGGGTCTGTAATCTGACTATGTATAACTGATATGGTACTAACAGGCTTATTATCTGCCAGCACTACTCCGTTTCTGTCGTAAATAATACCTCGTTCCGCCTTAATTGCTCTTTCTCTTTCATGCAGTTCTTCTGCCCTTTTTGCGTAATCTGCCGACTTTACTATCATTAAGTAAGCAAGCCTTCCGGTTAACAGTGCTGCTGCTACTATTACTACGGATACTATAATAAATACATTCCTGCGATTGAAGGACTTGTTTCGTGCCATAAAGGATGCCTCAATTATCTGATTGCTTCATTTTATGACAATCCTTCCCGGGTTATGATAATACAATAAGTTTAAGGTGAAGTTTCCTCTGTATCCGGTAATACATCTACCGTTTCTTCATAAGTATCCTGACCTGTCTGGTTATCCCCGTTTGTAATCTGCCCTTCCGTATTTGCAGTATTTCCGTTTTCTTC
>JAEXGM010000123.1 GCA_023450835.1 Bacillota bacterium
TTCATTATATTGATATTCGAATAAATGATGGTTTGCAGGCCATCCGTGCATAAACAGGATGGGTTTATCCCCCTGAGGATTAATGTCATTCACATAAATCCTTACGCCAGGTTCTACCGTAATATAATATTCCATAAACTGCACCATTATTTCTATTTTAGTAATAGAATATTCCAACGAAATAATTTTGCCACTGTTTACACAATATTATATATCCATGAAGTCCCTTAAGGTACTAATAATACCCGGCGGATTCAATATCCCATAACCCCAGTCTTCATTAGGATATTTCATATCCTTCTGCCTTTCGGCACTTAACTGAAATATATGTTTTACATGAGCTGTATTTAGGAAGTTGGCCCTTCCTTCCACAATCCCCCATTGCAATATATGTGCTGCAATGCCTGCAGTAACGGCAGCTGCAATACTGCTTCCGCTGGCCGAAACATAAGAGTTATTCAGAAAAGGGGCAAGAATATTAACACCCGGAGCAGCAATATCCGGTTTAGGGACACCGTCCACATTAAATCCTCTGCTGGAGTAATGGTCCAACTCTCCGGTACTTTTATCATAACTGGCAACGGTTATAATCCCGGTATTGTTAGCAGGTCCAACTATTGTTGTATTGGTATTCGGTTTATTAAAACAAGTACCTTCATGAAGGAAATTATGCAGTGTAAGCCATAAATGAAATTCTCTCGGCAAATCCCCCATAGAACCAAACACCATAAAGGTCCAATTCCCTTCAAGGGGCTTATGAATTCGAAATATAATTGACTGGTTATGAAAAGATGGAATTCCAACGATACTGTCTGCTATTACTAACATCTTCTCATATTGTTTGATCGTAGTCTGTCCGTCAATAGGCGGAATACGGACAAGGAACTCCCCGGAAGGCAAGTATATGTCAACCCAGAAGAAATTAGGGGATACTCCCCAGAACTGTATCATAAATCCCGGGTCATCTTTTGCAACCTGAAGGTCCACATAATCCGAAATAGAATTCCCTGTAATGTTGCCATAATAGTGATTTTCTCGGTTGGCCTCATTTCCGGCTGCCGTTACAAATATAAGGCCCGGTTTCTCACCAAGTCTTGCATAGAAAGTGCTGCCTATTCGAAGACCTGCATGATCCACCATGTTATTTCCAACACCTAAACATATTACAATAGGCTTTTTCTGCTTTGCTGCAATACGATTCAGATATTCAACCCCTGCTATAATATCATTCTCCTGATAACAGGGAATCCCATCGGGTATTAAAAACATTTCTTTTAAGTACTGTTTTGCCGGTTTTAGTTTAACAATAACAAGTTCTGCTTCCGTTGCAATACCCCTGAAATCATTCGCTTCGTCCCAGTTGCCGCAGGCAATTCCCGCCATCATGGTGCCATGACCGATATCATCTGTCATAGGAACAATAGAAAGAGGGTCTTCATTTTTCAGAGCATAATTAATCTCCTCACTGTTATATTCCGTACCATAATAAAGCCCTTGCGGATACCCTTCCAGGCTTTTCATGCTCTGATCCCAGATTGAAATAATTTTAGTTGTATTGTCACTCTTTCGAAAAGCCGGATGCCGGTAATCAATACCGGTATCGACAAAACCAATTAAAACCCCTTTGCCGCTGCTCTGTTCCAGATTATATGGTACACGATTGGCGGCGGATTCCTTGTCAATATCCGAGCCTAAAAGCCCATAGCATCCGGGAATGGAATAATAACCATATTGATTAATACTGCTTAGCGGAACCCTTTCTATCGGAATATATGCAAATGCAATATTGTCATTGATTCGAATTACAACATCACCCGTGAACTTTTGCATCACCTCCGGGTCATTCCAATTATCCAATATTATATCAGCATAATCTTCACTGGTAATCTTATATCTGTCAGCCTCATCCATCATGGTCTACCCAAAAAAGTGGTTAATAATCTATATGATTGCTATCCCAAAGTATGCCTTATGAATGGAGGATATTATTTCTGATATAATTGATGGAACATCCTACATTTAACCCCTCTGTTACTTTGACCAGCTTCCTTGTATCCCCTATTAAGATAGCTCCAACCAGCCTGTTTTCTATAAAATAATATTTTTCATAATTCATCTCTTCTTTGTCGACATATTCAAGTGTCTGATACTCCAGCTCTGCATTCTTGCCGTTATCTCCTCCCGCAAACAGAGCTGTCCTCATACCTTCAAAGCTTAATGCCGGAGGATTCAGTTCATACTCTGTCTCTTCGCCGGCTGCATTACAACCTGCTGTTTTTCCCATTTGAATAGCCTGAGACCATACGGCATAATTAACGCCGCCATACTCCGCACAGTCGCCGCAGGCATAAATACCTTCCACACCGGTTTCCATCTTTTCATTAACAACAATTGCCCGGTTGACAGGAATACCGCTTAACTTGGCAATATCTACATTCGCTCTGATGCCGCAGGATATAATTACAAGATCAGCCTCATAAAATTCACCGGTCTGCAAAGCTACTCCTGTTACCTTGTCACCTCCCGTAATTTCACTGATAGAAGCATTTACCCGGAATTCGATACCTGTCTTGCTAATCAGATTGCCTAATATTTCGCCTGCTTTATCATCTAACTGTCTGACCATTAGCTTGTCCGCAACTTCAAGGACAGTGACAGCACACAGTTTACTTAACTCCCATGCGGCTTCAAGGCCAAGAACACCTCCGCCTATGACGACAGCCCGCTTTGCAGTCCTACCCAGTTCGCCGGCCCGCTTTACATCCTCCATATTGCGGATTGCGATTACTTCCGGTTTGCCGCTCCCTTTAACAGGAGGTATGAAACATTCCGCTCCCAGGGCATAGATACATTTATCATAAGCAATATTTCTGCCATCTTTTAGACAGACTGTTTTATTATCTATATCAAGCTTTGTAATCTCTGCATTCAAAATATTTGTTATATTGTTCTCCTCGTACCAATCCGGCTGATGAATTAAAATTTCCTGTGCTGAAACAAGAGAACTCAAGCTTTTAGTGAGCATAGGCCGGTTATAGCTAAGTTCTCCTTCCTTTGATATCATAATGATAGAACAGGTTTCATTCCGCTCTCGTATAGCTTCGGCCGCACTGACTCCCGCTGCCCCATTACCCAGAATAACAAAGGTCTCACTCGTATCCTTTTTGAAGCTTACATCATCCTCTTCATAAGGGATAAAATAATCCCTTCCTACACCACAAACCGGACAGGTGTCCAGCTCCGAATCAAAGATTTCTCCGCAAACAATACATTTTACCAGTGTTCTCTTCCCTTTTGGCATCACATAGTCTCCTGTTCTTTTTGTGTTTTGTGGATATTATATCCTTATTCCCCAATTTCTATCATTATATTCTATCAGGAGTTACAGGTCAATATAAGAAAAAGCTGTGATATTGGCTATCTTTTGATAGGATAGCCAGCGTCACAGCTTTAGATAACAGTATTAATCTAACACTTATTAGTTAATTATTCATCGTTCAGGTTGTATCCGGACTGTTCCTCTCTTCTGGACACATGCAGGTAGAATGCAGCAGTAGCGGCCTGAATATAAGGTGCTACCCACAGTAAACCAATCAAGAATGTAACAAATCCTAAAAGAATCCATCCAAGGAAACTGAACTGAAGGCAGAAATATTTCCATTTATAGCCCTTCATCATTTCCTTTGACTGACTGATAGCTTCCATAATACCGATTTCAGGATTTTCAGCCATGATATAAGGCGCCATTGCGTAACGGAAACTTGCAATAATACCTGGAATTACCAATAACAATGACCAAAGGAATGTAAACAGACCAATCATGAAAAACAGGCCGAATATTTTAAATAACTTACCAATTCTTGAAAAGATATTCTCAAAACGATAATCGCTTCCTTTGATAAGATTGATATTAAAATAATAATAGCCTACACTGATAGCCAATACAACGAAATTCACTAAAATCGTTAACACGAAGTATGCAAGCACACCCATAGGTGATGGTAAAGCACCTTCATTCAAATAAGTAAAACTACCAAAGCTCATCAACCCGGTAAGTGCCAATGCAAATTGAACGATATAGGTCAATGCTATACTGATTGCTTCCACTGCAAAGCCGGTACCCACTGCCAGCCCCCAGTTTCCTTTCAGAGCTTCTCTCGCTCTTGCTCTGTAATCTCTTGCTCTTAACATAAAAGTCCTCCCTATTATAAGTAATTTTGTATTTTCTTATATCAGGAATGAATCTCCCGAATATAAGAATATGCAAAGAACAAAACTATTATAACATAAAAGAAAATAAAGTCAATTTATGTAATAAAATAGTCCAGGCTTTTTACTGGTAATTTACATCATTCAGGAAATCAGGCTGTTAATATCATCCGCATCTTCTCTGTCTCTTTTGTAAAAATGCCCTGCTATCAGAGTAAATATTCCTGCAAAACACAAGGTCTGAAGAATAAGCGTTTTTATATCTGTAAGAACAAACCAGTGAAAGAAATAAGATGCTGCTAAATAGATAGGATAAAATATCATTGCTTCCGTAAGCATAAAAGAAAAGTAACTTTTAAAGGGAAACTTCATCAATAATAGGTTAATACTCTCTATAATAATAAGAAATAAAATCAACTGCAGATTAAAAATATTGCTGCTCTGCTGATATCCGCCAAGCATATTAAAAACTGACCGGAACAAAGATGAATACATATAACAAAGAGCCATACTTGTAATAAATAGTTTTCTATTATGTTTCATGTCAGACCTCCTCTTAATAAGAGCTTTTCTTTTAACAATTGTATATAATTTCTTGATACGATAACTTTCTCGTTATTTTTTAATGTAGCTTCCAGCCTATGGTTTACCATAGGTTTTACTTTTAAAAGACAAGAGCTGTTCACGATACAGTTTTTACTGATCCTGACAAAAGGTGTTGTGCTTAATTTACTCTCCAGCTCACTAAGACTCTCCTTCGCTTCATAAATTCTATCCTTAGTATAGGCAAAGGTCTTGCCGTCTGCCGAATCAAAATAAAAAATACTTTCCAACGGAATATGATAGCTTTCATTCCCTTTGTAGAGCACAATTGAAAAGGAATATTGGCGTATCATTTCTATCAAATGTTTCAGTCTGTCATCCAGATAGCTGCAGTTGATAATGATTTCATCCTCCGTATACGCCATATCCTGGTTTACTGTTACCTTCATTTACCCCCTCCTTATCTATCTTACCTTCCTTACACTTTTTAATTTTCATATGAATTGATTATATCTTATAACCATTACTAATCAATAGCTAATCGCCAAAATACCCTGTCTCCGGCTTAAGATGCCTCTAAATAATTCATTACCCCATGGCATAAAAAACTCCCCTGAAAACTTACCTTTCAGGAGAGCCCGTTTTATTATTCTGCTATTATAAAGCTTTTTCACCGCGTTCTTTCGTACGGATTCTGATACAGTCTGTAACTTCTGTAACAAATATCTTACCATCGCCGAATTTACCGGTTTGAGCGATGCTTATTATCGTATCAATGATTTCCTCCAGACGTTCGTCCGGCACAACCAGCATAATCTCAATCTTTGGAAGTGTATTCATGATGATGGTATTACCTCTGACATACTCCGTAAAACCATACTGCTTTCCACATCCTAGAACCTGGTTAATGGTGAGCCCGTTAACCTGCTGTTTCAATAAGGCATCCTTTAGAGGCTCCAGCTTCTCCGGCCTTACAATTGCTTCGATTTTCTTCATATACAGTCTTCCTTTCTATTCATCCATGAAAATAGTCTTAATCTAAACCGTTAAAAGAAGGATATGCAACTTCGCCGTGTTCAACCAAATCAAGTCCCTGTGCTTCTTCTTCCTGTGTCACCTTAATAGGCATTACCAGCTTGATAACAGAAACAATAATAAAGGTAGCAATTCCTGCAAATGCAATTGTAATTAAAATACTGAGTATCTGTGCTACAAACAGTTTCACATCACCAAATACAAGTCCGTTCCATTGTGCCCCGGAATTGATGGAGGTCTTTGCAAACAGACCGGTTGCAATACCGCCCCAGATACCGCCAAGACCATGGCATCCGAAAGCATCTAATGCATCGTCATAACCGAATCTGCCTTTAATCTTTGTCATACCAAAGTAGCAGATAGGGCTTACTAATAAACCAATGATAATGGATGCCCAGATGGGAACAAAACCGGCTGCGGGAGTAATTGCTACAAGACCAACGACAGCACCGGTAGCCGCACCTAAGATAGTAGGCTTGCCATGAAGTAATTTTTCTATCAGCATCCAGGAAAGAAGAGCTGCTGCTGCAGAAGTATTTGTTGTCATAAAGGCATGGGCTGCAAGACCATCCGCTGCTAAAGCACTGCCGCTGTTAAAACCAAACCAGCCAAACCATAAAAGAGCTGCTCCAAGCACTACAAAAGGAATGTTGTGAGGTTTATAGGATACCACTCCGTATTCCCTGCGTTTTCCGAGAAGGATACAGGCTACCAGACCGGATACACCGGAGCTGATATGAACTACATTACCGCCTGCAAAGTCAACAGCACCTAACTCTCTTATAAAACCGCCAACGCCCCAAACCATGTGTGCTAACGGATAGTAAACTAATAAGGACCAGGCAGCAACAAAAACAAATAATGCCGAGAATTTCATTCTGCCTGCAATTGCTCCGCAGATAAGTGCGGGAGTAATAATAGCAAACATCATCTGAAAAGCTGCAAATACAGTTTCAGGTATAGAACCGGCATAATCTCCATTGGGATCAAAACCGACTCCGTTAAAGAATGCTTTGCTGAAATCTCCTATAATTCCGCCGTGGTCAGGACCAAAGCTAAGAGAATATCCTACTGTAACCCATAATAATGAACCCAGACCTAAAATAAAAAAACAGGACATTAAAGTATTAAGAGCATTTTTTCTTCTCTCCATACCTGCATAAAAGAATGCCAAACCCGGAGTCATTAAGAGTACTAATGCACTGCTCACAAGTACATACGCGGTATTTCCATTGTTAATTTCCATAGACTCTAACCTTCCTTTTTATGATTTCTTGATAGATAGCAATTAACAGTTCTGAATTACGCTTTTCCCGGGCATTGCATCATTTCATTAAAGCGTCAAACAGCAGGGACACAGCTTAAGAAACTACAAGGTATACGGCCGATTAATACCTTATCCGTGGCTGTTAAAATAAAAAAAGGCAATTACCCCATAAAATGAGTAATCGCCTTTGACTTTAAATGTATTATACCCGATATTTTTAAATTGTCAAATAGAAAGTTTAAATTACCTTCAAATCCCATATTATGCAGTATGAATTCAAAATCTTTTCCTTGTCTCTACTGCAATTTGCACAAATATAACTTTAATGAGCCGGACT
>JAEXGM010000168.1 GCA_023450835.1 Bacillota bacterium
CTTAAAAATACTCACCTGCCGCCTTTTCAATGGCAAGTCCTATTACATACCGTTTCATAAATTCTTCAAAGCCCGCAACTTCTTCTGCTTTGGGTTCTATTGCCACACCTTCCTTCCCTGCGAAAACTCTATGGGCAAGAAAGTCTTCCAGTGTTTCATCTTCCGTCTTATTTAGCATATAAGAGGCAAGAAGTGCAATGCCCCAGGCTCCGCCTTCTCCCGCCGTTTCCATAACAGACACCGGCGTATTGATTGCTGCTGCCATAATGCTCTGTCCTACTCCCTGAGTTTTAAACAGACCGCCGTGCCCATACATCTTATCAAGCTGAACCCCTTCCTTCTTCAAGAGAATATCAAGGCCAATCTTAAGTGCTCCAAGAGCCGTGTAAAGGTTTACTCTCATGAAGTTCGCCAGATTAAATCTGCTCTCCGGAGTCCGGACAAATAAAGGTCTTCCTTCCTCTATTTGTGTGATATGTTCACTGGAGAGATAGCCGTAGGCAAGCAGTCCGCCGCAGTCCGCATCACCGCTCATTGCCTGCCGGTAAAGTGTTCCGTATAGCTTATCTGCATCCACCTCTGCTCCAATCAATCGGGCGAATTCATCAAAAAGTCCTACCCAGGCATTCAGGTCCGAAGTACAGTTATTGGAATGTGCCATAGCGACCAGGCTGCCTGTAGGTGTGGTGACAAGATCCAGTTCCGGATACACACGGGATAACTCCTTCTCCAGTACCACCATTGCAAATACGGAGGTTCCGGCAGATACATTTCCTGTTCTTTTCGCCACGCTGTTGGTAGCGGTCATACCTGTCCCCGCATCCCCTTCCGGCGGGCAGAAAGGGATTCCTGCCATAAGCTCACCGCTGGTATCCAGTAAGCTCGCCCCTTCCTCGGTCAATACACCGGCTCTTTCACCGGCTACCATTACCCTGGGAAGAATGTCTCTTAACTTCCAGTTGAATTTCTTCTCTGCAATCAGTCCGTCGAACTGCCCTACCATGCGGCTGTAATAATCCTTCGCTTCACTGTCTATAGGAAACATACCGGAAGCTTCTCCAATGCCGACAGCCTTTTCTCCCGTCAGTTTCCAGTGAATATAGCCGGCCAGAGTTGTCATATAAGAGATTTCTCCCACATGTTCCTCTCCCTTTAGAATTGCCTGATACAGATGGGCAATGCTCCATCTCTGGGGAATAGGATAATCAAAGACTTCTGTCAGTTTCTTAGCCGCTTCTTCTGTAATCGTGTTACGCCAGGTACGAAAAGGAACCAGAAGCTCTCCGCCTTTGTCAAAGGCCATGTAGCCATGCATCATAGCACTTAAGCCGATTGCCCCGGGCTTTTTAAGAGAGATACCATATTTATTCTTAACTTCTTTTGCTACCTTTTGATAGCTGTCCTGCAACCCTTCCCAAATCTCTTTCAGGCTGTAGGTCCATATGCGATTTTCATAGCTGTTCTCCCAGTCATGGCTTCCCGAGGCAATAGTATTATTTCCTTCGTCTATTAAAACCGCCTTGATTCTGGTAGACCCAAGTTCAATACCAAGAACTGTCTTTCCGTTTAAAATGGCTTCTTTGATATTTTCATGAGCAAGGCTCATCCGGTCTTCCTCCCTTTACTCTCTATTATTTGCTATCTTTCTGCTTTTTGCCTTCATTCTGCTCTTATTTTTCTTCGCTTTGTCCATAATAGGCATTGGCACCGTGTTTACGCAGATAATGCTTGTCGGCAATTACCTGAGGCGCCGGTTTTACCTGGGAATTAATCATTTCCGTATGGCAGGCCATCTTGGCTACTTCTTCTAATACAACTGCATTATGCACTGCCTGGGAGGCATCCTTTCCCCAGGTGAAGGGGCCGTGATTAGTCAAAAGGATTCCCGGCATGCTCATAGGACTAATATTATTATCGGTAAGAGTCTCAATAATTACCAGCCCTGTATTTTTCTCATACTCTCCATTTATTTCCTCGTCCGTCAGACTTCTGGCACAGGGTATGGCACCATAAAAGTAATCTGCGTGGGTAGTACCATAGAGGGGAATACTTCTCCCCGCCTGTGCCCAGGAAGTAGCCCAGGTAGAATGAGTATGGACAATGCCTCCCATCTCCGGGTATTTCTTATATAATTCAATATGGGTGGCAGTATCGGAAGAGGGCCTGTATTTGCCCTCTATACGATTTCCCTCAAGGTCCACTACTACCATATCTTCCGCTTTCATAGTTTCATAATCCACGCCGCTGGGCTTAATTACCAGGTATCCGCTCTCACGGTCCATAGCACTAACATTGCCCCAGGTATAGGTTACAAGGCCGCGCTTTGGCAGCTCCATATTGGCCTGGAAAACGATTTCCTTTAATTGTTCAAGCATTCTTAACCTCCAATTTATCAACGCGCTGCAAATATGGGTACCAGCACATATTTAGCGGTATACTACAGAATTCCATTTCAGTTCGTTCTTAAAGTTCCTGATGGTGGTATCCTTATCAATGTAAACGGCTTCAATTCCCATTGCCGCAGCCCAGTCACCAAGCTGCTCTGATGTAAGGTCATAGGAAAATGCCGTATGATGTGCTCCGCCGGCTAAGATCCAGGCTTCCGCACCGGTTGCAAGATTCGGTTCCGGACGCCAGAAAGCGGAAGCTACGGGAAGTTTGGGCATAGGAATATCCTGAGGCAGGCACTCTACATCATTTATAATAAGGCGGAATCTGTTACCAAGGTCAATCAAAGAAGCAGCAACACCCTTGCCGGGCTTTGAAGTAAATACCAGACGGGCCGGGTCTTCTCTCTTACCCATGGACAGAGGATTCACTTTAATACCAACTTTACCCTCCGCAATAGTGGGGCATACTTCTAACATATGGGCCTGAAGGATACCCTCCCTGCCCGGTGCCAGATGATAAGTATAGTCTTCCATAAAGGAAGTACCCTTTGCTCCCTTGACATCCTGAGTCATCAATTTCATAAGGCGTACCAGGGCAGCTGTCTTCCAGTCTCCCTCTGCACCAAAGCCGTAGCCCTTTGCCATTAATCTCTGAATGGCAAGTCCCGGAAGCTGCTGTAATCCGGCCAGCATCTCAAAATTTGTAACAACGGCATGGTAGTTCTTTTCTTCCAGGAATCTTTCAAAGCCGATTTCAATGCCTGCCTGAACAGCAACATGCTCACGGAATTCCTTTTCATCACGTCCTTCCGTAAGAATGTCATAGGCCGCATAGTATTCTTCTACTAACGCATTGATATCCCCCTGGGATACCTGCTGTACATACTCAGCTATGTCCGTTATATTATAAGCATCAATTTCCCATCCGAATTTGATGTGTGCTTCTACTTTATCACCTTCTGTAACAGCTACATTTCTCATATTGTCACCTACACGGACAACACGAAGATGGCTGCTCTCAATGATGCCGATTGCCGTAAGCATCCAGCCGGCAATACGCTTCTGAACATTTTCATCTTCCCAGTAACCTACAATAACCTTGCGTTCAATCCCCATACGGCTTACAATATGTCCAAATTCTCTGTCTCCGTGGGCAGACTGGTTGGTATTCATAAAATCCATATCAATGGTATCGTAAGGAATATCTCTGTTGAACTGTGTGTGAAGGTGAAGCAGAGGCTTTCTGTACTCCTGAAGACCCAGAATCCATGATTTTGCAGGTGAAAAGGTATGCATCCAGGTGATAACACCGGCGCAGCGTTCATCTGCATTGGCATCATTAAATACTTTGCGGATGGATTCATTGGAGATTAAGGTAGGCTTTAATACTACCTCAAAAGGTAGGATACCGGATTTATTTAGCCCCTCCACAATAATTCTTGTATGTTCTGCTACCACCGCCAGGCACTCGTCACCATATAAATCCTGTGAGCCTGTCGCAAACCAAAACTGGTAATTCTTTTTCTCTAACATATCATTTCCTCCTTCTACATTAATATCTGGTTATTGTTACACTATAACACTCATTGCATGCTGCATCTTCCTGCAAATGTGCCCTGTTATATCATTCTGTTAAATTTTCTGCCATACACTTCTATAATAAAAAAACGGCAGGCAGCAGGCAATTGCCTGCTCCTACCATTTTCATAAAAAAGTTACCTATTCCGACCGCGTTTATTCTTTCAATTCAGAATCTGCCTGGCAGTATCCGGCTTTTTACGTACCTTCGCCGGAGTCATGCCATATCTGTCCACAAATATCTTATAAAAATATCCTTTATTCTGATATCCTACCTGTTCTGCTATCTCTTCCACGCTCTCATCGGTGGTACACAACAGAAGGTGGGCATGTTTAAGCCGTATCTCCTGGAGATATTCCAGATAAGTTCCTCCTGTTTTCTCCCGAAAAAGCCGATTGAAGTAGTCCTCATTAAAATGAAACCGGGCAACCAGGTCCTTTACTGTGATATTCCGGTAATTTTCACCGATATACTTGGCGACTTCTTCAAAAATCAGCCATTTCATCTTTTTGCGTTCTTCATTGGAAAGGTTAAACTCATACTCGGTGCTAATATAATGCATAATCCGCATAATGATGCCTTTGCAGATATAAGCTGCCGCCGTATCGTTTGTCTCCAGTTCCTGTACCAGCCCCAGAAGATACCTCTCCAGCGTTTCATCTTCCTGGCTTTTAGGTCTGAAATGCAGATACTGATTAATATTTTTTTGCTTCATTAAGGCTGTCTGTAAGAAATTCAGAATCTTTTCTTCCCCAATGTTTCGTACCATAAGTTCGTCAAATATTTCATTTGCCAATCCAATAAAGAGGACAATACTGTCAGACTCTTCTAAAAAATCCTGGTGAGGACAGTTCTTGTCAATCAGACAGAGTTCTCCCTTCTTAAAGAGAATATCCTTTCCCATGATGCTCTGACGGAATTTACCTTCCACTATATAGGCAAGCTCAATATAATCATGGGTGTGAAGCTGCGTTGTAATCCTGGGAGTGAATTCACAATGATAGGTAAATTCCTGAGGATAAGGCTTTATCGTAGCCGCCAGATGTCCTCCCGCCTCTATATTCCAGAGAAGGATAAACACCTCACCTCTTTCCTCTTTCGGAAAACTTTTCACATCAATCTGATTGATGGAATATTCCGGACACATAACCCGGCGTCCCATATTTTTATCCGGCTCTTTGCATTCAGTTGTCTTCTTTGTGATATTCATGCAGTATTCTTTTAAAAACATGACGCCCTCCCTTTCCCCTTTATTATATCATAGGTTCAGGTTTTTTACACTGTAAAATAGGGAGCAGACGCAAACATGAGGCGCGTTGGGAAGGCATGATTGTTAGTGTGAGGAGACGGACGATGGTAAATTAAAATACTGATAGAATATCGCTGTCCTTTTTCACAAATGCAATGAAATGCTCTAGGTCTGCTTCCATAGTTACAAAGGTGCCGCCTTCATGCTCCTTTTTCTCATTGATATCAATCCATATACCCTTGGGCAGATATACCTTTCTTTCCGTCTGCCCCTGGTTTACGATGGGTGCAAAGAGAATATCTTCACCGAACATGTACTGATCCCCCAGAGTATAGCAGCTTTCGTCTTCCGGATATTCAAAGAACATGGGTCTCATGACAGAAGCACCGCTCTTGCTGGCTATGTCCATGTATTTATGAATATAGGGGCGCAGACGCTCTCTTAGTTCAATTAAGTTCTTCAACACGGGATAGACCTTCTCTCCAAAACTCCAGATTTCATTGTCTCCGCCGCTTCTTTCCAGAATGCCGGGGTTGCGTTCCTCCTGCCCGGAAGTACGTTTTCTGGAACCGTGAAGCCTGGTGACAGGACAAAAGATACCAAACTGAAACCAGCGTACAATCAGCTCCCTGAAATAGTCACTTTCAATATCCCCTCCCCAGAACCCCCCTATATCACTGTTCCACCAGGGTATTCCGCACATTGCCATATTAAGGCCTGTCTTTACACTCATACGGAGGGCATCGAAGGTCGACGGGATATCACCGGACCAGACAAGAGCTCCCACCTTCTGACTTCCAATCCAGGCTGCCCTGGTCAGGGAGATAATTTCCTCTTCCCCTGCCTTCTTTAGTCCGTCGTAGAAAAGCTTGTTGTAGTAATAAGGATAGATAAGCCCGACTTCCGCCCCATTTCCTTTGTGAAATCTAAGATTTTCAAACTGCACCGGCAGAATCTCCGGTTCTGCTTCATCCAGCCAGAAGCTTTTAATCCCATTTTTATAATAGTTCTCATAAACTTTTGACCATACAAACTTTGCTGTCGCTGTATTACTGGGGTCAATATAGGTCTGCTGTCCGTAAAAGGGAAAGATACCATACTGACCTTTCTCCGTTCTTACTAACATATTCCGCTCATCCATATAACTGTAATTTTCACTGTTTGGATTTATAGTGGGCCAGATGGAGACAATGGCCTTTACTCCCATGTCCTCCAGTTCAGCACACATTTCCTTCGGTGAGGGCCAGTATTTTGGGTCCATCTTATACTCACCCTGCTCGGTCCAATGAAAATAATCTATGATAATGGCAGAAAGGGGAATTTCCCGTCTTTTATACTCTCTCGCCACTGACAGCAGTTCCTCCTGGTCTTCATAGCGCAGCTTGCACTGCCAGAAGCCTGAGGCCCAGGAAGGAAAGACAGGTGCATGTCCGGTAAGGTCTGCGTATTTTGCCATCACTTCCCCTGGAGTATCTCCCGCTACTACCAGATAATCTATCTGTTTTGTGGAATCCGCTTCCCATAGACTATGGTTGTTCGTCAGCTCACAGCGGCCAATAGCAGGATTGTTCCAGAGAAATCCATACCCATAAGAAGAATATACAAAGGGAATGGACGACTTGGTATTCTTATGAATCAGCCTGCTGGCAGAGCCCTTTAAGTCAAAGCAGTCATTCTGTTCCTGCCCCAGGCCATAGAAATGCTCTCCTTCCTTTGGCTGAAAGACTACCGTCATACGGTGGTTATCCCCACCTACGGTACTATATTCCCTGAACCGCCCAAGAAAGGCCATCTCTGAACGCTCTGTGAGGAATTCCTTCCCGTGCTTAAAATAGGTCACTTTTCCGTTATTATCCACTTCCGCTGAGAGAATGCCGTTTACAATAACCGCTCTGTTATTTTCCAATGTCACAGTGCACTTTGCTTCTTCCTGTACCAGAAGGTTCCAGTTTTCCTCCGCCAGTGAAGAATTCGGTGTCGAGCGGAATCGCAGCGTATCCTTGCCCCAGGCTTCCAATACAGCAATCTCATCCCTTTTCTGAAAGCAAATCTTATTACCCTGAACTGATAAAATACCCATATCCTTTCCTCCGGAAAATCTTTATAGTAACTTCATTATACTATATTATTTTGATAAAACTTTCATAATATAGCTGAATTTTGATACTATTTTGATATTTCAATCATTCTGGGAGTACCATTTCCACTTTCGGTCCTTTCCATGTTCTTTCTATAAACGGAGGGTCTGACTTTCATATAACGGATAAATTCCCGGTTATAAAAGCTGATATTGTTATAGCCGCACAGCAAGGCTATCTCTGCAATCTTCTTATCCGTCCTGACCAGATACTCACAGCTCTTAATAATGCGGCAGCGGTTTAAATAGCCAAAGGGTGTAAACCCTGTCAGCTGCTTAAAAAGCCTGCAAAATTGTCCTTCGCTGAGATGGGATGCCGATGAGAGTCTCTTCAAGGTGATATCCTCGTTAAAATAATTCTGTATCAAATCCAGAGATGGCTTTAACTGTTCTGCCAGCCTTGTCAGGCTCTTAACAGAATCTACGGCGGACAAATGATGATTGTAAAGACACTGCCACATAATAAACAGCATACCATGAAGCTTAAGTTCCCAGGTCTTTTGGGGCCCTGAAAGAGAATCAAAACTTTCTTTCAAAAGAGAAAGGATTTCACAGTGCCAGTCCACTGCCGGCTTAAGATGCAGAGAACAGCGGAGTCCATAATGCATCACCGGGTACAGATATTCGGCATAATGCAGGTTCATAAAATAGTCTGAGAGCAGCGAAGCCGAAAATACAAGGGCGTGGAATTCACAGCCTGCTTTTTTCTCGTCTTCCGCTCTGTGCAAAAGACCGGGCGGTATAAAGATACCTTCTCCGGCACTCAAAAAATACCTTTCTTCTTCAATATAAACAGAAACTGCTCCCGTCTTCAGATAAAAAAACTCCATCTCATTATGCCAGTGCAAATATAATACGGAGGTCTCTCCGGGAGATATTACAGTGTGATGAATGGAATAGGGCTGTGTACCGGTAATGTGCGTTATTTTTTCAAACAAAAGAGCTTTTTTTCTGTCGTGCATCCGTCCTCCTCCTTTTACGCTGTATCTCTTTAGAATACTTATGTCTTTGGAGAGCCTGCCCCCCTGGATACCCTCTCCCCCTGGGTCCGCTTCTTTCTGTATTCTCTTGGCTGACAGCCGCACAGTACCTTAAATTCCCGGTTGAAGGTACGCGGATTGTCATAGCCGCACATAAGGCCAATGGTCAGAATATCATGATTGCTACCCTGGAGCAGCAGCTTTGCACTGTCTATTCTTAGAGTATTAATATAATTCGAAAAGCTGGTATGAAGCTTTTCACTAAAAATCCTTGAAACACTATAACGGCTTACTCCCAATTGTTCCGAAAGTGCCGTGAGTGTCACCGGTTCCTTGTAATTCTCGGACAGATAAGCAATTAACTGCGCTGTCGAATCAGAGAAATTGCTTTCCCTGTTCTTGACCAGTTTCATTTCCAAAAGGCTTCTGGCAAGAACCAGCTGGACAAAGGCACTGACCACCGGAAGCTCCTCCTGCCTGTCCGGATGTGTCATCAAAAGAGAATTAAGCGCATAAGGAATATCCGGATGTACCGTCTCTCCGGAAAGGAATGGCAGAACCGGATGGTTTGACATGATGACAGGCAGAAAGTCCCCTCCCATCCTGGCCGGACAGAGAACGAGAAGCCCTTTATTGCCTCTTGTCTCTTTGTCCGTTTCGTAGCTATGAATTCTGTTGGGAAAGGCTATTCCTAAATCTCCCTTTTTTAAAACTCTTCTCTCCTCCCCCACTGTCATCCATATCTCCCCCTTCTGTACCAGAAAAAGCTCCAGCCCCGAATGCAAGTGTGCAGGAAATGAGAAATCATCTAATATTTGAAACATAAACCTCTCTGAATTATCTTCGTATATAACTTTCATTATAATCTCCTTGCACATATTTTATACTTCTTCCGGAGTTCGCAATAAATGTCTTATATTATCTCTTCATTGGCAAGTATTATAGCATACCGAATGCTATAATACTATTAGTTTGAAGCTTAAATTTTATAATATTTCAGGAGGTGTGTTACATATGGAGCACAAGATGGCTATTATCGGCTACGGAGGTATGGGAAGCTGGCATGCAGAAAATGTCTCATCCCGTATAGATAATATTTCCGTTAAAGGAATCTTTGATATCCAAAAAAGCGCCCGGGAGAAAGCTCTGTCCCAGGGACTTTATATCTATGAGAGTTTAGAGGAATTGCTGGAAGATACAGAGGTAGACCTTGTAACCATTGCGACCCCCAACGACTCTCATAAGGCATATGCAATCTCTCTCTTAGAGGCGGGGAAAAATGTTATCTGCGAAAAGCCGGTAACTATGAACGTAACAGAACTGGAGGAAGTCATCGCTGCTGCCGGAAGGAGCGGTAAGGTATTCTCCGTTCATCAGAACCGAAGATGGGATAAGGATTTTGTTATTATTAAAACCATCCTAAATCAAGGCAGTCTTAATGCCCCTTACTTTATAGAAAGCCGCGTTCAGGGCTCCAGAGGGGCAATGCACGGCTGGAGAGGGCATAAAATTAACGGCGGCGGCATGGTCTTGGACTGGGGAGTTCATCTGTTAGACCAGTTCCTTACTCTGATTGACTCTCCTGTTGTATCCGTCTTGGCACACCTCTTTAACCTTTACTCAGATGAGGTGGAAGACAATATCAAGATTCTTCTGCGTTTTGAGAACGGCGTGTCCGCTCTATGCGAGATGTCCACCAACTGCCTTATTAATAATCCCCGCTGGCATGTATCCTGTATCGACGGCACTGCTGTGATTGAGGACTGGAGCTGTGCCGGTAAAATTGTAAAGTTAAAGACAGATTCCCAGATGAACTGGTCCGAGGATATCGTGTATACGGAAGCCGGCCCTACCCGTACCATGGCCCCCAGACCCGAATATACCACAGAGGTCCTTACCCTGCCGGAAGTCAGGACGGACTGGAGCGATTATTACAAGAACATCGTCAATGTTATAGAAGGTCTGGAAGAATTGATTGTAAAGCCGGAACAGTCTCTTAGGGTAATGAAAGTTATTGAAAAGGTATTTGAGTCAGAGAAGACCGGTATGGGTGTACGCTGCCATATCTGATGAGATTGTTCTATAAGTATAAGTGCAAATGTTATGAAAGTGAAAGAAGTGTGAATTATTAAAAACATAATTCACACAAGACTCATTGGAAAGGAATGGTTATTTATATGAAAAAAGCATTAATATTTCAGGGAGGCTGGGACGGACACGAACCGGTACTGGTATCCAAACGCTTTGCAGACCTCCTGCAAAAACACAATTACGAAGTCATAATAAGCGACACTCTGGATTGCCTTGCCGATGCAGATGAACTTAAGAAGCTTGACCTGATTGTTTCCTGCTGGACTATGGGAGACATCGACCATAAGTATGTGGTAAATTTATCGGAAGCTGTTGGCAGCGGAGTAGGCCTTGCCGGCTGCCACGGCGGCATGTGCGACTCTTTCCGCCAGAATACGGAATGGCAGTTTATTACCGGCGGACAGTGGATCAGCCATCCGGGAGGGGACGGTATTTCTTATACCGTTAATATCTGCCACGGCTCCAGTCCCATAACCGAGGGCCTTGAAGATTTTCCCGTATGCAGTGAGCACTATTATCTTCATATAGATCCCGCTATTGAAGTTCTGGCAACTACCCGTTTCCCAATTGTTAACTACTATCATATCTCCAACAAACCTGTGGATATGCCGGTAGCCTGGACAAAGTATTGGGGAAACGGCAGAGTATTCTATACTTCCCTGGGACATCACGATGACGTCTTCGACAAATCTCCCCAGGCGCAGATCTTAATGGAGCGGGGCATGCTCTGGGCCGGAGAAGGCAAACAATATGCCCTGGACCATAAGCTTACTACCGAACGCTTCATCAATAACGCAAAAATGTATTAAGGAGGAAACTGCTATGTTAAAGATAGGAATGGTCGGTGTGGGCGATATCAGCGGCATCTACCTGAAGAATCTCACCGAACTGTTTAAAGAAATAGAATTAGTTGCCCTCTGTGACCTGGTAAAGGAAAAAGCAGAAAAAGCAAAGGAACAATACCACATCCCTAAAATTTATGACACCATGTATGAACTGTTTGCCGATGAAGAAATTGATATTGTATTAAACCTTACCCGTCCAGGCGAGCATTTTCTGGTATCCAGTGAAGCACTAAAGGCCGGTAAGCATGTTTACTCTGAAAAACCTCTGGCGGCCTCTCTGACCGAGGGTCTTGAACTGGTGAAGCTTGCACAGGAGAAGAACCGCTTCTTAGGCGGAGCCCCCGATACTTTCCTGGGAGCCGGAATACAGACCTGCAGGAAGTTAATTGATGACGGCTTTATCGGAAAACCCGTCGGTGCCGCTGCCTTTATGATCTGCAGAGGACATGAAGGATGGCATCCGGACCCTGAATTCTATTACAAACGCGGCGGCGGGCCTATGATGGATATGGGTCCTTATTACCTGACTGCACTTATCAACCTTTTAGGCGGAATCCGTTCCGTCACCGGACTGACAAGGACCTCTTTTCCTGAACGAACCATAAAGAGCACACCAAAAGCCGGAACAGTCATCCAGGTAGAGGTTCCGACCTATGTTACCGGGATGCTGGAATTTGACAGCGGTGCCGTGGGAACTCTTTTTACTACCTTTGACGTACATTCTGACAGCCAGGCCAGGTTTGAGATATATGGTTCCGAAGGTACCCTGATAGTTCCTGACCCCAATACTTTCGGAGCTCCTATCCGCCTGCTCCGCCAGGAAGAAAAGGAATACAAAGAACTTCCTCTTATGTTCGGATATGCAGAGAACAGCCGCGGATTAGGCCTTGCCGATATGGCAAAGGCCATTGAAACAGGGCGTACACCAAGAGCCGGTT
>JAEXGM010000108.1 GCA_023450835.1 Bacillota bacterium
CGCAGCCACATCTGTTTCAGCGAGTTTGGCGCTGTCATACCTGTCAGTTGCGTTTTCTGCCGCTTTTAGTGTCATAGGGTTCTCGAAGAACAAAAGTAAAACCAACCCTCTGCTCATCGTACGCCCCCATAACCTTCCGTCATCCACCTACCAATACGCCCCCTGACCATACATTTCACAGATTCTTCCCTTGCCATTACCCTCACCTTCGTATATAATAAATTCATATATACAATAATAGTAATATCGGCTGTAAGTCCTTCTAAATCGCAAACAGCCTCCTTCATATCAGGGCGGATCGCAAGATGCGTTCTATTGTTGTATGCGAAAAAATATGAATATAAGAAGTTAGTGCGGACTGGTTTGATTAATCCGCCTATACCGGAAAGGGTTTTAATTGACATGTACATTATAGTAGGACTTGGAAATCCAACCAGAGAGTACCAGGCTACACGCCATAATATCGGATTTGACGCCGTAACGAGAATTTCTGATGAATATAGAATACCTCTGGATTTTAAAAAACATAAGGCACTGTGCGGAAAAGGCATGATAGCAGGAGAAAAGGTTGTGCTGGCACAGCCTCAGACCTATATGAACCTTAGCGGGGAGAGTGTAAAGGAATTAAAAGATTTTTATAAAGTGGAACCGGAGAATATCATTATCATATATGATGACATCAGTTTAGAGCCCGGAAAGCTGCGGCTGCGTACCAAAGGGAGTGCCGGGGGGCATAATGGTATAAAGAGTATCATTGCCCATTTGGGAACAGAAAATTTCCCGAGAATCCGGGTAGGAGTGGGAGATAAGCCGCCGGGCTGGGACTTGGCTGATTATGTACTGTCCAGATTTCCAAATGATGAGCAGCCGGTAATCAGAGAAGCCCTTGGGAAGACTTCCGAGGCAGTAAAGGCCATTCTGACAGAGGGAATGGAATCGGCTATGAATCTATATAACAGAAAATAAGGAGGCACTTTCTTGAAAACCTTTATTAACCCACTGAAGGAACTGAAAGAATTTAACGAAATAAAGGATAGTTTGAAACTGAAAAATACACCGATTCAGATAACCGGGTGTATAGATTCACAGAAATGCCACCTCATATATGGTCTGGGGGAGGAGTACTCCCAGAAATTGATTATTACCTATAATGACTTAAAGGCAAAAGAAATTTGCGAAGATTATAAGCTCTATGATAAGAATGTTTATTTTTATCCCTCCAAGGATATTATTTTCTATAGTGCGGATATCCACGGTAATGCAATTGTCAGAGAGAGACTTAAAATATTAAAGAGGTTATTGAGCAGAGAGCCCATTACCGTAGTAACCACCGTAGACGGCGGAATGGACAGAATACTTCCTCTGGACTTCTTAAGAAAAAATATTATTACACTAAAGGAAGGTAAGGCTTGTGATTTATCAAAGCTTCAGGGGGCGCTAGTTCATCTTGGCTATGAGAGAGAGGCTCAGGTGGAAGGACCGGGACAATTTGCCGTAAGAGGCGGTATTCTTGATATCTTTCCCCCTGCGGAGGAATGCCCTTACCGTATTGAGTTCTGGGGAGATGACATTGATTCCATTCGTTCCTTTGATGTGGATAGCCAGCGTTCTATTGAACGCCACGAGGAGCTTTTAGTATTTCCTGCGGCAGAGATTGTATTAAGTGATTCAAGGCTGGCAGCAGGACTTAAGAAACTGGAGGAAGAGAAGAAGTCCCATGTTAAGAAATTAAGAGACCAGAAGAAGACGGAAGAAGCCTTTCGTATTCAGAATATCATTGATGAGTTTAAGGAAAACATAGAGAGCTTTCAGGGGTCTGTGGGTATTGACAGCTATATCCGCTATTTCTATGAGGAGACCGTATCCTTTTTTGAGTATTTTACCAGAGAGAATTCTTTGGTGTTCTTGGATGAGGCCGGCAGAATTCAGGAGAGAGGCGAGGCTGTTGAAACTGAGTTCAGGGAAGGCATGATAGGAAGAATTGAAAAAGGTTATATTCTTCCCGGCCAGAGTGATGCCGTATATGGCTACAAGGAGCTGCTGGCAGGTCTAAGCCAGAAGAATCTCCTGCTTCTTAGTACCATGGATATGAGAATCCCTTCTTTTACAGTAAAGAATAAATGGGATATGACCGTTCGTTCTGTCAATCCCTATAATAATAATTTTGATATTCTGGTGCAGGATTTGCTGAAGTGGAAAAAGAGCGGCTATAAGGTCTTGCTGCTTTCTCCCTCCAGGACCAGGGCAAGGCGTCTGTCGGAAGATTTAAGAGAGCATGAGCTCAACGCCTTTTACAGTGAAGACATGGACAGGGTCATTCAAAAAGGTGAAATTATGGTGGCAGGGGGGAACCTTCACAAAGGTTTTGAATACCCCCTTATTAACCTTGTGGTTATTTCTGAAAGTGATATCTTTGGTGCCGAGAAGAAGAAAAAGAAGAAGGTAAGAGAGTATGACGGCAACAAGATCCAAAGCTTTGCGGATCTTAATATTGGTGATTATGTAGTCCATGAAAATCACGGACTTGGTATTTACAGAGGAATTGAGAAGATAGAAGTCGACAAGGTCATAAAGGATTACATTAAGATTGAGTACGGCGGAGGCGGTGTTCTCTATATTCTTGCCACAGGCCTTGATGTCATCCAAAAGTATGCCGGGGCAGATGCCGGAAAACATAAGCTGAATAAGTTGAATTCCGTGGAATGGAAGAATACCAAGACCAAGGTAAAGAGTGCTGTAAAAGAGATAGCCAAGGAACTGGTCGAGCTGTATGCCAAGCGGCAGCAAAAGGAAGGCTATGCCTTTAATACAGATACGGTATGGCAGAATGAATTTGAAGAAATGTTCCCTTATGAGGAAACCGATGACCAGTTAAGAGCTATTGAAGAAACAAAGAGGGACATGGAAAGCAATAAGATAATGGATAGGCTTGTGTGCGGAGATGTAGGCTATGGTAAAACGGAAATCGCCATAAGAGCTGCCTTTAAAGCTGTCGCGGATGGAAAGCAGGTGGTCGTCTTAGTTCCTACTACCATACTGGCGCAGCAGCATTATAATACCTTTGTCCAGAGAATGATGGATTTTCCGGTAAGTATTGATATGCTGTCCCGTTTTAAGACTCCTGCCCAGCAGAAAGCCGTTATTGAACGGGTGAAAAAAGGAAGCCTGGATATCCTTATCGGGACGCATAGGGTCTTATCAAAGGATATTCAGTTTAAGAATTTAGGCCTTCTGGTAGTAGATGAGGAACAGCGTTTCGGTGTTACCCATAAGGAGAAAATCAAACAGATAAAAGGAGATGTGGATGTCTTAACACTGACTGCCACGCCTATTCCAAGGACCCTCCATATGAGCCTCATCGGTATCCGTGACATGAGCGTGCTTACGGAGCCTCCGGTGGACAGAATGCCTATTCAGACCTTTGTCTTAGAGCATAATGAGGAAATCATCCGGGAAGCCATCCACAGGGAACTGGCAAGGGACGGGCAGGTCTACTATGTATATAACCGCGTAAACGGCATTGATGAAGTCGCCGCAAAGATTGCTAATCTGGTGCCGGAAGCGAATGTATCCTTTGCCCATGGACAGATGAGTGAAAGAGAATTAGAGCGTATTATGTTCAGCTTTATAAACGGAGAGATTGATGTACTGGTATCCACCACCATCATTGAAACCGGTCTTGATATCTCCAATGTAAACACCATGATTATTGACGATGCAGACAGACTGGGGCTTTCACAGCTCTACCAGTTAAGAGGAAGGGTCGGCAGAAGTAACCGTACCTCCTATGCCTTTTTAATGTACCGCAGAGATAAGATGCTAAAGGAAATCGCTGAGAAAAGACTTCAGGCCATTAAGGAATTCACAGAGCTTGGCTCCGGGTTTAAGATAGCAATGAGGGACTTGGAAATCAGGGGAGCGGGAAATCTTCTGGGAGCCCAGCAGAGCGGGCACATGGAGGCAGTGGGATATGATTTGTACTGTAAGATGCTAAATGATGCCATAAAGGCCATGAAAGGGCAGATTTCAGAGGATGAGACTTTTGAAACAGCCGTAGATATGGATGTGGATGCTTATATTCCTGCCACCTATATCAAAAATGAGTTTCAGAAACTGGATGTTTATAAGAGAATTGCAGATATTAATACGGAAGAGGATTTCCTGGATATGCAGGAAGAACTGGTAGACCGTTTCGGTGACATGCCGTCCAGCGTCAATAACCTTTTAAATATTGCCCATATCAGATCCATAGCACACAGCGTTTATGTGACCTCTCTGGTCTATAAAGGGGAGGAAATCAAATTCGTAATGTATCCGAAAGCAAAGCTGGCGGTAGAAAAGATACCGGAACTTGTAAAGAAAAATGAGCCATTTTTCAAGCTGATACCTGAGACTAACCCTTATTTTCTCTATTCCATAAAGAAACCCCAGGGTAAGGGCAAGCTGGATGCGCTAAGCGTATTTGAATTGATAAAGAAGCTTTTAGAGGATCTGAAACTGTTGCTTGAAACCGAATAATCGCGTATAATGAGAACGTGTAAGTGGGAAAGATGTGTTGAATTTTTCATAACATGTTTGTGCCTGGTTAATCCTCGGCGCAGCCATGGGCGTATTGGGAAAGCATAGCTGCTAGTGGGAATGATAAGTGAAACAGCAAATGATAGATGAAGATACTATGATGATGTGTTTGAAAGAAAGAGTGGAGTTTTCATGAAGAAATTATTGAAAAGGTGTGGGTGTTTATTAATGGCTTCAGTCTTGTTACTGAATCTTACCGGCTGTAAGGAGAAGGCAGATGGGCAGAAGGCGGCCACAACGCCTACACCGTCCGTACAGGAGGCAAAGGATTACAGTGATACAAGTGATACAGAGGATACGAAAGCAAATAGAGGAGACCTGGTAGTAACCATAGGAAATAATAAAGTTTATTACAATGAAGCCATGTTGTACATTCAGTTCATGAAGGCTCAATATGAGTCCTACTTCGGGGACCAGATATGGAGTTATAATCTTGGCAGCAATACAACTTTTGAAGATAAGGCAAAGGAAGAAGTCTTAAATCTGATAACTCAGACGAAGATTATCCTGGATAAGTCGGATAGTTACAAGGTCTCTCTCTCGGAGGAAGAAGAAGCGGCCGTTCAGGAGAAGGCAGCGAATTATTTTGATGGGATTACGGAGGAAGACAAGGAAAAGTATGGATTTACAGAGGACCTTGTCCGTAAGTTCTATCGGGAGAATGCCATTTATCAGAAGGTCTATGATGCCGTTACCATGGATGTGGATACGGATGTATCCGATGACGAAGCCAAACAGATTACAGTTGACCAGATACTTATAAAAACTACCGTCCAAAAGAATGGTGTGGATGAACCGATGACGGAGGCCGAGAAAAAGGCAGCCTATAACCGCGCGGTAGACCTTCTAAAGGACGCGAAAAAGACTTCCGACTTTAAAAAATTTGCCGAGGCTAACACGGAGGATACCGGAGTGGAATACACCTTTGGAAAGGGTGATATGGTAGAGGAATTTGAAAATGCTGCCTTTGCCCTTAAGACCGGAGAGATAAGTTCCATCGTAGAGAGTAAGTACGGCTATCATATTATTTACTGTGTCAGTGACTTTGATAAAGATGCTACCCTTGAAAAGAAGGAAAAGATAATAGAAGACAGACAGAATGAATTGTTTAAGAAGCTCTATGATGAGTGGTCACAAAATTATAAAGTGGAAGTAAAGGAAAAAGCCTGGACTACGCTGTCCCTTAGAAATGAAGAGGCAGATACCGCAGGAGATGCCACAGTGTCTCCTTCTGTCTCCACTGTAACACCTACGGCTGCGCCTTAAGAAGTAAATTCGGATTCTTTGACACCTTTACCAATATATGAGCAAGAAGTATTCCAAGGACAGCACCCCCGAGGACATCGGAAGGGTAATGAACGAAGAGATATATTCTTGAGAAGCCGATAAGGGCAGCGACTGTATAAAAAAAGATACCGCTGCTCTTTTGTCTGCAATAAAGAACGGTTGCCGCTGTAAAGGAAGACATGGTGTGGCCTGACGGAAAAGAGTAGGACATGGGAGCGCTGATAAGATTGCTGTAACCTGTAAGTTCCAGGAAAGGCCGCTCTCTTGCGATAAGGGGTTTTAGTATCCCGTCACACAATAAGGCTTCCAGGAAAAGAGCAAGGCACAGTAAGATTCCCCATCTGCGGTCTTTTCTTGTCATAAGCAGTACAATTGCAATGGCAAGCCAAAAGCTGGAGGAGTTTCCCAGAGCAGTAAAGAACACCATTAGTCTATCCAGAAACGGTGAATGCATATTGTGGGCAATAAAGAGAAGAATGGAATTGTCTATATATTTAAGTTTTGATATCATACGCACCTCATAGGGAACTGCCATCCTAACTATATGATAGCAGAAGAGAATTCATGCTGCAATTTGAAAATTGCTTTGGGGATACACGGCACTATTATGTCACAACAGTGGTTAAGGCCAGAAAATAAATGCTGCAGGTACAGTATGCAGCCCTATTAAAATAAGCGGATAAGTTGAAATCTTTAACGGTCTGCAACTGTAATATTAGGGAGAAGGCAGGAATCTATGAAATTAAAAAATATAAAGTTAACAATAGCCTATGATGGAAGCAGATATGCAGGCTGGCAGAGACTAAAAGGAGAAGCCGGAAAAAGGTCGGTTCAGTCTGTGTTAGAGGAATCCCTTTCCCTGGTGGTACAGGAAGATATCCGGATAACCGGCTCCGGCAGGACTGATAAAGGTGTCCATGCCATAGGTCAGACGGCTAACTTTAAGTGCCGTACAGCTCTTACAATGCAGCAGATACAGGTTTCAGTCAATAAGGCGCTGCCGGAAGACATCCGGGTGCTGGATGTAAGAGAAGTTATGATGGACTTCCACAGCAGAAAAAGTGCAAGAACAAAAACTTATGAATATCGTATTGAAACGGGAGAAGTACCTTCAGTCTTTCACAGAGGATATGTTTATGCAATTGAGAAAGAACTTGATGTGAAGGCTATGGAAAAGGCAGCAGGACTGCTTTTTGGAACTCATGATTTCAGAGCCTTTTCTTCTGAAAAAAGAGAAGATTATAATACTGTCAGAAGAATCGACAATATTTTGATAGAGCCTGTAATTTTTACAAAGTATCATGAGTCAAGGCAGATAAGAATATCCGTTACAGGCAATGGATTCCTTTACAATATGGTGAGAATCATCGTTGGGACGCTTTTAGAGGTAGGATTACAGGAACGAAAACCGGATGATATTCGGCGTATTTTAGAGGCCGGCAGAAGGGAAAATGCCGGTATAACGGTTCCTCCGGAAGGGTTGTATTTAAAAGAAGTTACATTTCCTGTCGAAATCAATTTTAAGATAAAATAATCCAACAATGTATAATTTATTCCTTTTGACAAACAATAATAACCATAAGTACCACATTATGAATAGCATGCAAAATGGAGGAATAAACTATGAAAGCAACAGGAATCGTTAGAAGAATAGATGATTTGGGACGTGTCGTAGTTCCAAAGGAAATTCGCCGCACTTTAAGAATCAGAGAAGGAGATCCGCTTGAGATCTTCACAGACAGAGAAGGCGAAATTATTCTTAAAAAATATTCTCCCATCGGAGAACTGGGTCTATTTGCCAAGCAATATGCAGATTCCCTTGCCCAGACAACAGGTCATGTTATAGCCATATCTGATAAAGACCAGTTTGTAGCTGCGTCCGGCAGCATGAAGAGAGAGCTGCTTTCGAAAGCTGTAACACCTGAACTGGAACGTGTTATCGAGGAAAGAGAAAATATATTAGCCGCTAAAGAAGATAAGAACTTTATACACATTGTTGCTGATGACGATACCGAGTATACTTATCAGGTGATTTGGCCGATTATCAGTGAAGGGGATGCAATTGGGGCAGTAATTGTGCTTACAAAGGACCCGAAAGTGAAATTTGGAGATGTGGAAAACAAGCTTGCAAGTACTGCAGCTTACTTTTTGGGAAGGCAAATGGAACAATAATGGATGGGGCACTGCACTTATCTCCGGGCAACTACGGTTGTTATCGGAGCAAACATGCAGGGCCCTTTTTGCTGGGTCTTATTATTGCAGCCGGTTTATGATATCCCTTTTGCCGTGCGTCCGTCAAGTTTTCATATTTGACTCCCATCTCTTACTGTTATCTGCCTACGCAATAGTGATAAAAACCTTTCTCTGACATGATTTCTTTGGAATAAATATTGCGAAAGTCAAAGAAAAAGAAGTCTTTCATACGGCCTTTTAGTTCGTCCAGATCCAAGCTTCGAAATTGATTCCATTCTGTCATGAGAATAAGGGCGTCACTGCCGGTGGCAGTATCATACTCATCCTCGCAGTATTTTAATACGGGAATCTGCCTGGCTGACAGCAAAGGAAGGGCATTTGACATGGACTTAGGATCATATACACGAAAGCTTGCGCCCTCCTTTGCAAGTTCCCGCAGTATTGTCAGAGAGGGAGCCTCTCTCATGTCATCCGTATTGTTCTTAAAGGCCAGACCAAGTACACCAAGGGTTTTCCCTTTTAAGGAACCCATTGCCTGTGATACCATGGCGGCCATCCTGTGTTTCTGCTTATCGTTGGCTTCTATGGTGGCTCTTACGATTCCGAGATTGCAGTGGTTAAGCTCGCCGATATGCAGCAGAGCCTTTGTATCCTTTGGAAAACAGCTTCCGCCGTAGCCCGGTCCGGCATGGAGGAATTTGGAGCCGATTCTTCCGTCCATCCCCATCCCTTTTGCTACCTGCTGGACATTGGCTCCGGTTATTTCACACAGCTCCGATAGTTCATTTATGAAGGAAATCTTTGCTGCAAGAAAGGCATTGGAAGCGTATTTAACCATCTCAGCCGTCTCGAGGTTAACAATAAGAAAGGGAGTTTCGTTCAGATACAATACCCGGTATATTTCCTTCATAACCTCAATGGCTTCCTCCGTTTCCGCTCCGATTACAACCCTGTCAGCGTGGGTAAAGTCCTGAATGGCAGAACCCTGTCTTAAGAATTCCGGGTTGGAAACCATGTGAAAGGAAAAGTCCTGATCTCTTAAGGCAAGCTCTTCCTGAATAATATTTTTTACCTCCTGTCCGGTTCCTACGGGCACGGTTGATTTATTTACAATAACTTTGGAATGGTTCATAAAGCGCCCAATCTGGTGGGCGGCTTCATAGACATTGGACAGGTCAGCGCTCCCATCCTCGCTCTGGGGAGTTCCTACCGCTATGAAGATAACATCGGAATTCTTTATAGCTTCCTCTGCATTAGAGGTAAAGCTGACACGTTTTTTATCCAGATTCTTTCTTAACAAGTCTTCCAGCCCTGGTTCATATATGGTAGGAATACCTTTGTTTAGCTTATTGATAGCTTCCATGTTCTTATCCACACAGACTACCTGCCAGCCAAAGTCTGACAAACAGACTCCTGTTACCAGCCCTACATAACCACTGCCTATCATTGTTATTCTAATCATATCACTGACCCTGGCATCTGTCCGTTAGGCACCGACAATGCTCAATCCCTTCCTTGCAATAGTATCCTCATAAATATTCATAAGGCCTTCAAATATTTTATCCCAGGACCTTAAGATGCTGTATTCCCTGCCATTCCGCTTTAAGATATGTACCAGAGAGGAATCTTCCAGCATTTCCGTCATGCAAGCCGTAAGTTCGCTTTCATCTCTTTTGGAGAATTTCAGCCCCGTATTTCTGTGTGAGATAATTTCCCCTACACCGCCGGCATCCGCGCCGATTACCGCAAGACCGGAGGACATAGCTTCCAGGATAACATTGCCGAAGGTTTCCGTGGAAGAGGGACAAACGAAAATATCACAGGAGGCGTACATTTCTGCCAGCCCAGGACCCTTTAGAAAACCTGTAAATACAGTATCTTCGGGAAACATCTGCTTGCATTTTTCCAGATAAGGCCCATCTCCGGTTATAACAAGGGCAGCCTTGCCTCCGTATTTTTCGTGTATGGCATAATAGCTTTCACAAAGGACATCCAGATCTTTTTCAAAGGATACCCGGCCTACGTAGAGGAAGGCAGTTTTTCCTGCAATTCCAAGGTTTTCTCTTAGCTGTTCGCTTCTGTGGGAGGCATGAAAGTTATCGGAATCGATACCACGGGAGAATATCTTCGTATTATGGATACCATTGGTGTGCAGAAGCTTTTGCGCCGAATAGGAAGGGCAAAGGGTAACATCATTTTGCGTATGAAACCATTTCATATAATTCCAGACAGAAGGTTTTAAGAAAGGCAGTTTATAATAATCCATATACTGGGAGAAATTGGTGGTGTAGTTCGATATAGTAGGAATGCCGTGTTTCCTTCCGTAATTTAATCCTGCAAGGCCCATGTTGAATTCGGTCATGATATGTATGAGGTCGGGTCTAAAATCGGAGAGGGCAGAAGTGATTCGAAAGGTATTGGGAAAAGCAACCCTGTTTTCAGGGTATAGAAAGAATTTGATACTGTAAAAACGCAGGATGTTGCAATCGTCATCATCCGCATCATACTTTGGTACGAAGATTTTATATTCAATTCCATTTGCCTGATAAAACTGTATCAGCTTGTTCAGGGTGTTTGTAACACCGTTTATCTGAGGAAAGTAAGTATCGGTAAAGAGTGCGACCTTCATAAGATTTCTCCTTCCGCAGTAAGCAATGATTGGATGGCGGCTTCGGGGGTGCCGGTAAGGCCTGATGGGTATTTCATAAAATAGATAATGGATTCAAGAGTCCAGACAGAGGCCATAAAAGCATAATCAATATCTCTTGCCATGCAAGGGGCTTTAGAAAAATAATCCCCCCGCATATCCAGTATAATTGAGCTGATATCTTTTCGGGGCTCTAAGAGGACAGAGGATAAGCGGACTTTATGTTTATGCCAGGCCATAAGAAACTTATAGTGAAGCCCTATCTCATAAAAGAAATGATGCAGCCTCCTGTTATGAATCTCTTCATTCAGATGATAATAACAGAAGAAATCACATACATAGTGGCAAATCTCTCCCAGACGGGTTGATAAGTGTTCTAAGGTCACCTCTTCTTCAATAAGTTCTTTGGAATATTCGCAGACAGTAAACAGACAGTTCTCAAGGGTATGATGATTTCGTGCACTGGAAGGCAAATCAGGCTTGATATTGCCATAAGAAAAGGAATGTCTATCCAGTTCCACCTCCGGTAAGAAGTGCCGGTATAAAACCTTTGATATAAAAAGATGTGTGAAAAAGTACATAACCTACCTCCTTTGATACCATTAACAACAACTAAGAATATTGTAGGGTATCGGAAGGTAAAGAAAAAGCTTGTTTCTGTTAGGTTGTTATAAGGTTTTTGTAAAAATTTGCGATTTTTAAGGGCTGGGTATAGAAAACCACCCGTGCACTTTTTTAATTTACAAATTTTTGTGGTAAAGGTATAATAAAAATAAATATTTGACTAATACTTACAAAAAGGTGATAAAACTATGGATAAGAAGTATACCTTCGATGAATTTATGGATATTATTAGATACCTGCGCAGTGAGAAGGGCTGCCCCTGGGACAGGAAGCAGACCCACGAAAGTCTGGACAAGTATATGCTGGAAGAAGCCTATGAAAGTGTTGAGGCCATCCGGAACGGCGATAAGGAAAATCTGTGTGAAGAATTGGGAGATGTCCTGTTGCAGATTGCTCTCCATGCGGTCATTGCAGAGGAAGAGAAGGAATTTACAATAGAAGATATTATCTCAGGAGAAAGTCTTAAGATGATAAGACGGCATCCGCATGTATTTGGTGAAAAGGAAGATATTGATGCGGACCAGGTGGTTCAGAACTGGGATGAGATAAAAAAACAGGAAAAGGAACAAAAAAGTACGGCAGATACTCTTAAAAGTATTCCTATGGCACTGCCTGCGCTTATGAGAGCTGAAAAGGCTATCAAGAGAGCTGCAGCTAGAACAGCTGCAGCTAAAACAGCTACCGCTAAAATGACTGCTGAAACGGCGGCTGAAACAGCTGTGGATAAGGCGGCGGAAAATGTGAAGGATGAGGAGTTTAGTGAAGCTTTTAACAGCCTTACAAACAGCCTTTTTGACATGAAAAATAAGTGGGAAGATAGGGATGAGAGAGGAT
>JAEXGM010000196.1 GCA_023450835.1 Bacillota bacterium
CTTGGAAGGATGACCTTGGAAGAAAAAGCTGCCCAGATGGATATGATTCGGGGAGTGGAATTGGCGACCAAAGTACATGAGGCACATTTTTGCTCTGTGGATGAGAATTCGGATTTTGACTGGCAGAAGGTTGAAAGAAGTATCGGAAAGAAAGGAATGGGGTTCGTACACGATGTATATTCCGTACCGGCAGTGTTAAATAAGCTCCAGAGATATATGGTGGAAGAAACCCGTCTTGGGATTCCCTGTATTTTTACAGGAGAAGCTCTTCATGGGCTCTCTTATCCCGGTGCCACAATATTTCCTATGCCAATCAATCTGGGAGCGGCTTTTCATCCGGAACTTACGAACAAGGTGGGAGCTGCCATTGCGGCAGAGACCAGAAGTCTTGGAATACATGAGATACTTGCCCCGAATCTTGACCTTGCCAGAGAACCCAGATGGGGCAGAGTGGAAGAGACCTTTGGAGAGGATACCTATCTTTCTTCGGAAATGGCCTATGCTATCATTACGGGAGAGCAGGGAGACGATATCAGCCGCCCGGATAAAGTTATCTGTGAACCGAAGCATTACTGTGTTCACGGAATCCCGGAGGGAGGAACCAATTGTTCACCTGCCAGGGCAGGAGTCAGAGAGATTGAAACTTCTTACCTTCCTGTTTTTGAAGCGGGGATAAAAAAGGCCGGTGCCTATAATGCCATGGCTTCCTATAACTGCATAGACGGAGAGGCGGTGATAGCCTCTGATTATTACTTAAGAAAGGTTCTAAAAGAACGTTATGGTTTAAAAGGATATGTGAGGGCTGATTTCGGAGCGGTAAGCCGTCTGAAAGGCTCCCACCATATGACGACGGACAATAAGGACAGTATCTGTATGGCCGTAAATGCCGGGCTGGATGTACAGGGCTTTGATTTTTCCAATCAGTATTGGGAAGAAACCCTCATAGAACTGGTGAAGGAAGGCAGAATACCCATAGAAACCATAGATGAAGCGGTGCTTCGTATTCTGCAGGTTAAATTCGAGCTTGGATTATTTGAACATCCCTACACGGAGGAATTTCATTATAAAGAGGTAATCCGGTGTGAAGAGCATCTTCAGATAAGTTATGAAGCCGCCAGAGAATCTATCGTAATGCTGCAGAATAAGAATAACCTCCTGCCGCTGAAAAAAGATATTTCTTCCATTGCACTTATCGGACCCAGTTCCGGAAAGCAGCGTGTCGGCAGTTATTCCTCGGAGCCCTATGGGTATCAGGTGGAATCCCTTACGGAGGCCCTCAGAAAAAAGGCAGGGAAAGATATGGTCATCTATCAGCAGGATGGCTGTTCCATATCGGACAGGGATATTGCCCTTGTGCCGAAGGACTGGTTTGTAGATGGAGTTACCCTTACCTATTACAATAACAGCAGTTTCTCCAGTGTTCCCGTGGGGACGGACAGAATGAACAGTATTAATTTTAACTGGATACTTGCAAAGCCACACAGAGACCTGGAGTTTAAAGGATATTCTATCCGGATGAGCGGAACTTTAAGAGTTAATACCAGGGAATTTACAGAAGCGGATGAAATCCACGGCAGACTGGTGTTTACCACCGATGACAGCGTAAGGGTCTATATTGATGAGGAATGTGTCATTAACAGTACCGGTGACGGGAAGCAGAAACTGCCTCAATGCGAGTTTACTTTCTTAAATGGTGCCGAACACAGATTTTTGATAGAGTACGTCTGTGATGTGAACGGAAATAATGTTACTTTAAGTATGGATTTTCATGATAATTCCTTGGAGGGAGCTCTGGAAGCTGCCCGGAAATCCGAAGTTGTTATCCTGGTATGCGGAGATGATAAGGTAACCAGCGGGGAAGGAATGGACCGCAGTGACCTGTGCCTGCATGGAAAGCAGAAAGAACTGATACGGCAGGTATGTGAGCTTCACAAGCCGACCATTTTGGTATTGGAGAATGGAAAGCCGGTGGATTTAAGCTATGAAACCTCTCAGACGGATGCTATTCTGGCCGCGTGGTTTGGGGGAGAGAGAGGAGCAAAAGCCATTGCGGACATACTCTTTGGAGATGAGTGCCCCTCCGGAAAGCTGCCCATCTCCTTTCCGAAGAATGTGGGGCAGGTCCCCTGTTATTACAGCATGCTGCCGGGAGGAAGCACCGAGTATCTGGAGGGCAGCAGAAAGCCTCTCTTCTCCTTTGGACATGGCCTTAGCTACTGTGAATTCCGGTATGAGAACCTTTCAGTTAAAACCGGGAATAATAAATATGAATATGAAGTTATACTGGAAGTTACGAACCTTGGCGTTATGGCAGCGGAAGAAGTGGTACAGCTATACGTGGCAGACCTTCAGAGCACAATTGTAACTCCCGACAAGCTGTTAAAAGCCTTCAAGCGGATTAAGCTGCTGCCCGGTGAAAAGAAAATTGTTAATCTGAATCTGGATTATGACAGCTTTAAACTCTTTGACAGAAATTATAACTGGGTGGTAGAGCCGGGAGATTTTTGCATTATGGCCGGAAGCTCCAGCGAAGATATCCGCTT
>JAEXGM010000117.1 GCA_023450835.1 Bacillota bacterium
ATGGTCTTGGTGATGCTTACTTTTGTATTGACACTGATTACGATTACTTCAAGCCGCAACTCATAGACTTTGCTATTAATAATTTGAGTCTGAATGGAAATATAAGAATGACTATTCCAGATGGAGATTTAGCGTACCAACAGGCTGCTATTCAAAAAGGATTAATTCCTACAACAGAAAATTTATCTACAGCACGAATAGATATTAATGACAATGATTATGTTTTGCCGGAAGGTTATACCATCATGAGTTTTGCTGAAAGCAGTTTTGATATTGACAAATATTTTGAAGCAATATGGAAGGGATTTGATAACAAACGCGAGCGTAATGAAGTCGAAATGGAAAGTGCGAAAAACAGAATTGGATTTGATGTTCCCTATCTGGATTTAGATGTACGTATACTAGTTGTCGCACCAAATGGCGATTACGCCGCACATTGTGGTATGTGGTGTATTCCGGGTAGCGGATATGCTTATGTTGAACCGGTTTTCACTTTGCCAGAGTATCGTAAGATGGGTCTAGGTAAGGCTGCTGTTCTTGAGGGTGTTAATAGGTGTGCTAAACTTGGAGCAAAGCAAGCATATGTACTTTCCTCACAGCAATTTTATTACAATATAGGATTTTATCCTATATTAAGCGAGACCTGGTGGGTATACAAAGATTAAAGAGGTTCAGTATGTTAATATAGGTTTCCTTACGAGGGCTTATGAAATTTATTATGGGAATTCAGATCCGAATATGCTAAACTGATTATGCGGCGTTTTCTGCTCAATAAGGTTGAGCGAATACATCGCATAGTTTTTATATTAAGTGTATATAAGAGGCAAAAATGAAGGTATCGGTACAAGAAATAGAACAAAATCAGTCTGAGCAGGTAGTTATACAATGTTACAATATAACAGACAAGGTGAATAATATTATCAATTTTATAAAATCAACCGACACTTCTTTATTTGGCTATGAAGATGAAAGAATGGTCGAACTGTTTTTAACAGACATTTTTTATGTTGAAGCCGTGGATAATCGAGTATTCGCCTATACCGAAAATAAAACATACCAGTTACGGGTTAAGCTGTATGAATTTGAGGAAGCTAACAAATTTATGCGGTTTTTTCGTTGTTCAAAATCAATGGTGGTAAATTTGATGAAAGTTGACAGCGTATATCCAATTTTTAATGGAAGATTCTCGGCAAAACTTTTTAATGGGGAGGAAGTTATCATTTCCCGCCGTTATGTTTCCCCACTGAAAAAACTGTTAGGAGGGGGAGAAGAATGAGTTTTAGCTTATTTTTGCGGAGCTGCGCAATAAGATTCTTTATAGTCGCCACTTGTCTTAATGTGGCAACGGCGATTTTTGGACCAATGCTTCAGCCGGAAGCAACGTTCGGTTTTGATGCGTTCTACTCACCGCTGATTGGTGCGATGTTAGGAATACTGCCTTCGATTATCCTGTATTCACGCAAGGAGCTAAACTTGCGTCAGACTATCATTCGTAAAGTTCTGCATTTGTTAGCTCTGGAAATAGTCATCATAGGATTTTCAATTTTGACCGGAAAAAATTTTAGTTTATTTCAAATTATGCTTTTCATGGGAGTTGTTCTTGGTGTGTACCTTGCCGTCAATCTTATTGGACAGCTTCTTCAAATAAAAGATACCAGAGAAATAAATGCAGGATTACGAGCATTACAAAACCGTAAGTAACGCAACTTACCATGTTATAATGTAACTTACCCTCCTGCCCGTTGACAGTATATAGCTATGCAGCTAGACTTTACTTATATTACGAAGCGGGGGAAGGAATTATGAACACCGAAAGGAAGTCATTAATCAGAAACAAAGAATTAGTAGTAAAAGAATTATTACCTGCAATTATTTGGGGATTGCTAATCACAATACAAGTAGGTTTATATATACTTGCCATTCCGTATATTTTTATTGAAAAGATTGTAAGAAAACAAACTTTTGCTGGAATAGGTTTTAGAATTAAAGGCTTGCATAAAGATTTAATTAAATATTGGTGGTTAATATTATTACCTATTGGAACAGGATTAGGTTCCCTTTTTTTATCGAAATTAATAGTACCTGATTACTTTGCTCATGTAATTGAGCGAACTCAGCCAATGCTTGCTTTCGACAATTTGTTTATTCTTATCCCACAGCTTTTTATACTGGCATTAGCGGAGGAAATTTGTTTTCGAGGTTTTTTTCAAAGAAAATTAGGTATTTGCATCGATAGCAGAGCTGCAATTATAATCACATCTTTGATTTTTGCGTTAGGACATTTTTCAATGGGCTCACCAATAGTAGTTATATATGATATAACCGGAATTTTCATTGATAGTGTCATATATGGCATACTATTTTATAAAACTAAAAATATTTATGTATGCTGGATTTCGCACTTATTAGCAAATATTTGCGGAGTGTTGGCTATTATGGCAATCTAATGACGCATAATCATATTATATTTTCAAGCTCTATTAATCCCTTGATTTTCAAGGGATTTTTTGCTTTGGGCTTTTTTATGTTTTTATATGCCAAAAATAAGTTGAATTTGCGGTAATTGAACTTTCCTGTCCATGATTGTGATATGGAATCGAAAGATAATTTTGAATTGAGTGTACACATATTTTGGAATTTTTATTTATTTTCCATTTTAATCATGATAATATAAAATTTGGAAGCTAAAGGATAGAGGAAGGATAGAATATAATGGGGGATAAAATTAGACAGAATATAATTGTAATACTGATAGGCATTATTTTATGGTTATTATATATTTGTGATTCAGAAATGTCCAGATACGGCATTTACACTATTTTTAGCTATAACGTTCATGAATTGTTATCAGCTATACCGTTCGTATGTTTTTTATATACAGTTGGCTGGCTCCTTATTCTATTTATCAAGAGTGTACGTGGTAAGAAAGTCAGATTAAACTTGTTTTTACTGGTTCTATTACTGGTATTTAGTATTATGCAATTTCGTTATTTTATTAATCAGTCACAGACAGTATCAACCTCCTGTGTTGCAAGCATAAAAAGTATAAATGCTCAAAAATTAGAAATTGAAATCGATACGGGCGTAAGAACAATAACACTGGACTGCCCAATGCTGCTAATAGATATTTTAAAAACAGACGGCACAGAATATGGAATCACATATGAGTGGAGCAAATCAAAACCTAGATACGGAAAGCTGTCTATGATAGATTCTGTAGAATAGGCAGAATAAGAAGTAAAAAATTATGTGTGCAATCAAATTATACAAAGCAGCGGTTGTTCTTAAACAAACGAGATAGGCAAATAAAATATGAAAGAAGGCTGTAAGGTGTGGACTTTCTTGCGCAGATTAAATTACACTACGGGAATGGTTTTAAACAAATAAATCTGATAAGGGATTGGATAGGGCA
>JAEXGM010000226.1 GCA_023450835.1 Bacillota bacterium
GAGGGTCGGATATAGCCCTTCCCCGATTATCTCCTCCAATTGCTTTACCAGTTCAATCAATTGCCTGGAGTCCAGCCCCAGTTCATAAAAAGATGTATCCGGGTCTATCTTTTTTTCCTCCAGAGAAATCAGCTGACTAATGAGCCCTCGTATAATATCTTCAAAGCTGCGGGAAGAAGGTTTATTCTCAGTGACGTTTTTAGATAACTGCTCTTCCGCTAAAATCTCCTCACCGTATTCCCCTTTTAAATATGCTGCTAATTCCTTTATATTGGGATATTCAAAAAGCAGTGTGGGATAAGTATGTATATTTAATTTATTCTCAAGAATCTCACTTAACTGTAATAATTGACGGGAATCCAATCCAATATCAAAGAAATTTATATGATATTCTTCCTGGGTAATTTCACTGTCTGTAAGTTTATTTACCTGATTCTTCAGAAATTCTTCCAGGGAACTTTCCATGAACTTATCCCTTATTTCTTCCTTGTAAAGATTACTTTGGGCAGACAGAGTCTCTCCGTTCTCTACAGCTTCATCCTTACTCTGGCGGATTAATTTTGTACCGAATTGCTCATAGATACCCAGACTTGATCCCATGGCATCATAAATTTCAATATTATTGTAGAAGATTCCGCCCCCTGTCTTTTTGGTATTTTGAGTGGTTATATAGATGTAATAGTCTTCACTCTCAAACAGGCCATATGCATAATATCTCATAACACAGAAGGGAAGAAACCCTACGCCTTTGCTGTCATCATACTCTTTCACCCCCGTATACAGTAAGCCGCAGGCCACGGTTGCACCATCCAGGATTGCCGGGTGTAAGACAAAGGAATCCAGATATTCCTTTGCTTTCTCGCCCATTTTTACTTCTGCTAATAGATAGCCGTCACCTTTATATACTTTTCCTCTCAGCTTCATGAAATCATAATGATAAATTCCAGCCAGTCTGGTCAGTTCATAGGCTTCCTCCATATCATAGACGGTGTCCGCTTTGTCAATTAATTCTTTTGGGGAAATGGATTCTTCTTCCCTTTGGTATTTCACTATACTGCACTGAAATATGTCATCTGCATCCGTTTTTCCCTTTACAGTATATCCTTTCGGTGTTTTGGTAAGCATTACACTTACTTTAATGGGAGCACCATCTTTAAGGATTACAGGTTTTAGAAATATTAAGTTTTCAATGGCAATTGTGCGGGTATCGAATCCTTTACCAACCAGATAATTATAAAGAATTTCGATAAACGAAACTCCGGGAATACAAGGCTGATGCAAAAACTGGTGATCGCTGATTACATAATTATCTTTCTTAGCCCAAAAGCTGAATTCCATTCCAGCCGCCTTATTGTTTAATATATCCAGCATGTCAAACTCCTCTCCATGTACTATAATTTAGGTGTTTGCGAAATAATAGGATTTACTGAAGTCCTCCTATAATCAGTAGAAAAATTACAATTCCCTTCACTGCATACCACTATCCTCAATCTCAAACATCGATTGCTTTGGTGTAGTTTTCGTTTTTAGATCCACTGCTTTTTGTATCTCATTTTTAGTATTCTCTTCTGCTTTAATAAGTTGTGTTTCTTCTTTTTCCTTTTTTTCCAGCCAGAACCTTTCCTTAGTATATTGAATCACAGGTAATGCCTCTCTGTTACCTCTTTCTAAGGTCCTCTCGGGGCATTCGCTTACAATAATATGTGCATTGGTTCCGCCAAAGCCAAAGGAGCTGATTCCTGCCCTTATTACCTTCTCTTCTGTTAAAAGAGGTTTCGTTTCCCTTACAATATAAAATGGAGAATCTTCAATATGAAACCTGGGGTTAACTTTTTCACAGTTTATAGAAGCAGGAAGGATTCTATGATGCAGTGCCAATACTACTTTTATAAAGCTGCCTATACCGGCCGCAGACATCATATGTCCTACATTGGTCTTCACACTGCCCACTCCGCAAAAGTTCTTTCTGCCGGTAGCTTTCTCAAATACATTCCGCAGTGCTTTTAATTCAATGGGGTCGCCAATCATTGTACCCGTTCCGTGAGTCTCAATATAACTAATATCACCAGGGGTCAGATTTGCCTTTTCCAGTGCTTTTGTAATTACTGCTTCCTGGGCCATAAGATTTGGTGTGGTGACTCCCATGGTCTTACCGTCGTTATTGACCGCTGTGGCATCAATTACCGCATATATTTTATCTCCGTCCGCCACTGCTTTCTCATATTCCTTAAGCAGTACTGCTCCGGCTCCTTCTCCCGGAACAAATCCGTTAGCCTTTTCATCAAAGGTATGACATCTGCCATCGGGAGATAAGGCCTGAGAGGCACTTAGGGTTGCATAGGTCCTTTCATCCAGAAGAATATCCACACCACCGGCAATTGCCATATCAGAATCCCCGGTTAAGATACTCTGGAGAGCATAATGGATACTGACCAGCGAAGAGGAGCAGGCGGTGTCTATCACGCAGGCAGGACCATGGAGGTTAAAAGTCTGGGAGATATGCGTCGCTATAAAGTTTTGGGCAACCCCCAGAAGACTGCTTCCTTTCAGATTTTTAATTCTGGAAGCATAATCACCTGACCTTGAACCTATAAATACTCCGATGTTCTGATTGTTAATCATATCCTTTGTATAACCCCCATCCTGAAAGGTTTCTGCGGAGACTTCCAGCATCTGCCTTAACAACGGATCAAAGCTTTCTGCATTCTCTTTGGGAAAACCAAAGTATTCCGGGTCAAAATATTGGATATTGTCAAGAAATCCTCCCCATTTACTGATACTTTTACCGGCTTCCCCGCGCTCTGAATAAAAAACCGAGGTATCCCATCTGTCTTTTGGCACCTCTGTAATACAATCTACTCCCTCAAGGAGATTCCGCCAGAATTTATCTTTATTTTCTGCCTTGGGAAAATGGCAGGCCATACCGATTACCGCTATTTTTTTTCCCTCTGCCGTTTTTTTCTTAGAAAGTACATTTTTTTGAACGGACTCGTTAACTGCTGCAGAAGAAAGTATTTGTGCTGACTCTTCCGACTTTTGCATTGCTTCACTGGCAGCAGCTGATTCCATCTGCAAGATAGAATCCTGGCCGCCATCTTGCAGACCTGCCTGGGTCAGATATAAGGCCAGCTGTTTTAGTGTGGGATATTCCAGTACAATGGAAGGGTCTAATTTCGTATGGAATCGATTCTCCAGATTTAGAATCACATCAGCCATAAGAATGGAATCCACACCAAATTCTGCGAAGTTTTTCTCCTCCTCTAACCTCTCATGAGGGATATCTAATTCTTCGGAAAATACTGCTTTAAGTTCCTTCATTATCACTTCATAGTTCCGGTTATTATCTACTATTGTTTTGCCCTTATCCGCTGGCTTTATTATAGCAGTTATCCCGGACAGAGCTTCTTCTGTTTTTAGAACAGGTTTGTACCCTTTGGGAAACATTCCAAGTACGCCGTCTTTCACTAATAAAGTATCTCCAAGTACTGCCTTTACAAGTGCAATTCCCTGCGGGGCATCCATTGTCAGAAGCCCCAATCCTTTATAAATCTGACTTGGCGCTTCACCCATCCCCAGCTTCCAGTTTGTCCAGTTAATAGACTGATAGGCCTGATATCCTTTGCTGCGCTGGTATGCGGCGAAGAAATCCATATAACTGTTTCCGGCTGCATAATCACTTAGTCCCGCAGATAACGGAATAAAGGCTGCCGATACGGAGGAGAACAGGGTAAAGAATTTCAGCGGTTTGGATTTGAAAATCTCATGTAAAGTATTTAGTCCCGCTGCCTTAGGGGAGAACACTCTTTCAAAATCCATGGGAGTTTTGTGAATAAATGCCGGTGAACCGCTTCCTGAAAGCCCGGCACAATGTATTACTCCTGCAATCTGGCCAAGCTTTTCTTCAACCTCCCGGAAATATTCTGTCAGC
>JAEXGM010000231.1 GCA_023450835.1 Bacillota bacterium
ATGATACCATAATTGAAAAGAAAAGTCTAGTATTTTTTAAAAATTTCCTTTAATATGATACAGGTAACCTGTTAACCGGACTTAAACCATTAGTTCGCAGTAGACCCGTGCAAACTAGACCTATAGGAGGGTATCATGGAAAATGGAAAAATGGGCGAAAGCCCTTTGGCGGAAAGACATGAAGAGCTAAGAAGTGAGTGGGAAAGGGAAGAAGAACATTTAAAGGAATGTGTCCAAATCATACGTTATAATGTGGAAACTCAGAGTGAGGAACTTATAAAGGTTCGTGCTGAGACCAAGGAGATGTATGATAATTATCGGTCCAACAACCCGGAGCTTCACAATGACCTTGTCATGGGGATTAGCAGACAGACGGATTTGGAGCGTTCCCTTAGCAAAAATCTTGCGGCATTGAATAAGCCTTTCTTTGGGCGAATCGATTACAGAGAACTGGGGATGGAGGTAAAAGAGGGACTGGAGGACGAGGAGGAGAAAAAGCAATTCTCCTTGTACATTGGGAAAAATGGTGTCAGTAAGAGCAGTACGGAAATTATCGTAGTTGACTGGAGGGCGCCCGTTTCCAGTGTTTATTACGACAGTGATGTGGGCGAAAGTTCGTATCTGTCTCCCTATGGCGACAGGATTCATATAGCACTTGACTTGAAGCGAACCTTTGAAATCTCAGAAAGTAATCTGGTAGACTACTATGATACGGATGTCATTGCAAATGACGACTTTCTGACTAAATACCTTGGCAAAAACAAGGAGGTGGTTTTGGGAGAAATCATTGCTACTATTCAGAAAGAACAAAATGATATTATCAGAGATACACCCTGGCATAGCGTAATTGTACAGGGGGTTGCGGGAAGCGGTAAGACGACAGTCGCTATGCACCGCATATCTTATATCCTTTATAACTATAAGGAAAGGTGCCGTTCCGATGAATTTTATATCATCGGCAGCAATAAGATGCTCTTAAATTATATTACGGGAGTTCTTCCTAATCTGGACGTCTATAATATTAATCAGATGACTCTGGAGGAATTCTTAATCTCTCTTTTGGATAAGGACTTTGATTTAAAAAAGAAGAAATACAAACTAATCAGCCCATTTGCGAAGAGCCGTACAAAGATAAAAGAGAAGTCGGATACCAGGACTTTGCTAAAGCGTTATAAGGGTTCTTTGGATTTTATCAAGGCATTGGAGCATTACCTGGGGTGGTATGAAACTACTAGCATACGTCAGGAAGATATTATATATCACGATAAAAATATCTATCCGGTAAATGAAATCCGTGAATTCCTGTCAATCTTTAAAGAAAAGCCACTGTCAGAAAAGCAGGAGCTTTTAAACAAACGGCTGGTAAGTAAGATTAAGCTGGTAAATGAGAGAGAGCAGCAGGAAAAGGAAATTATCAGCCTTGAGACGAAGAAGTACAAAGAGTTCTTCGGAAAAAGAAATGTAAAATACAATCTGGAAGAGATGTATCTGGAGTTTCTCCGCAGCCTTTTGGAATCTGACATTTTCGTTGATTTTGATTATACCGTACCGGGCAGCGAGGTGGTAAAACTGCTGATCAGTGACTTTACCGCAAAAGAAATTGATATTTATGACCTTGCCATGCTGACTTTTCTGAAGAGAAGGCTGAAGGAAACCAGAGATTTTGAATTTGTAAGTCATATTATTGTGGATGAAGCACAGGATTTCGGTGTATCCGTATTCTACTGCATGAAACAGCTATTTGCGGAATGTACCTATACCATAATGGGAGATATTACTCAGAACATTCATTACGATACCGGAATGAATGACTGGGAATCCTTAAGACAAAAGGTATTCTCAGAAGAAAAGGATAAATTCTATGTTTTGGCTAAAAGTTACCGTAACACTGTGGAGATATCAAATTATGCCAGCAGGGTATTAAAGCATGCCACCTTTAAGACCTATGATATTGAACCGATTATCCGGCATGGCAGCGAGGTTTTAGTATACCGGGCCATGGAAGAAGCAGAGATGATTCATAAAACAGCCGAAATTATTAAACGCAGTATGGAGGCTGGTTATACCACTCAGGCCGTTATTTGCAGGACAGAGGAAGAAACGAAAGCCGTACACGGCAGATTAAAAGAACTTATAACTCTGGAACCTTTAAAAGAAGACTTAGAAGAGATGAATTTTACCAATGGAATCATGGTACTGCCCATTCATATGACAAAGGGTCTGGAATTTGACAGTGTACTATTATGGAATCCGGATATCAATAACTATGAGAAAAATGATGCGGATGCTAAACTTTTATATGTAGCAATTACCCGGGCACTCCATGAACTTCACATTGTATATATGGGAGAACTGGCAGAGCTACTACGCTAAAAGCGGAGTTCGCTCTGCACAGTTTCTCTTATCTTTATTGGCAGCGCTGTTCGGCACTCATAAGAGTATTATAAAAGGTCGTGAGAGAATACCAGGTGGCAGAATCCACGATACCGTTTTCCGGCAAATGGGCTATCCTTTGAAAAGTTTTTACGGCAGATTCGGTCATAGGACCGTAAATATTGTCCTCATCCAACATAGGAATAGCAGGATAGACTCTGGATAAAAGATTAAGCATTTTTTGGAGCCCGCGGGTATTTCCACCCTGACTGCCCCTTTTTAGAGGTTCTTCCTGCCAGGGAAAGTCTACACCGCTGACTTCATTGCTATAACTGATATACAGATCATTTCCGTAATAAAAATGGAGAATATAAATTGTATCATAGCCGGTATCTGCCAGTGCTTTGGCACCCCAAAGGGACAACATATCAGGACAGTCCGTAATGCTTCCGCGACAGTGCTGTGTCAGAATTGGCTGCAGGATACCCGGTCTTGCCAGAAATAAATTAAATATATAATCTACGGCAACACTGATATTCTCATAGATGTTACGCCTAAAGAGCCACAACTGGTCATAAGCGGTAGAAGAAGTAATGTGAAATGAATACCCTTGTCTTTGATACCAGTTAGTAAAGTAACGGTTAAGAGAAAAAGACAAGACAGAAAGAATAGCGGCATAAAGAACGTCTTTCGTCCAGTTTGCGTAGGTTATGCTGCACACTACATTCTTGATATAATCCTTATACTCTATATAATAGTCTGGAGCGGTTTTATCACTTGGTATACCATCATGCACAATCAGATATTCCGGTATAGTAATTGTACTGGAATCATCTGCTGGCATTTCTTTTACTTCCGGTTCGAATACTTTTGGGGGATAACTTCCATAAAGGTAATGAGGGCCTACTACGTATACTTTTGAGGTTTCATTCGTACTGTCAAGAACGGGGAGGCGGATTAACTGAACGGAAGCAGTTTCGGGAAGAATCTGGACCCCATCTATAATAACTGTCTGGAGACCTGGGGCACTTGCGACTACTAAATATTCGGAGTAAGGCATGGGTTCGGACGGCTGCATACTGTATTCCAAGGATGGGGCTTTCAAAGCGACTGTTTTGGTAAGGCCGGAAATATCAGTAGTAAGACTTTCTATTAGTTCATCAGGATTTTGTCTGTCATAAATCTTAATGGTAGCAGTATCGATTGGCCTGCGGCCGGCTTCACAAACTACCTGTATCTGAAGATTTCCGTAATATTGATCCTTTACGATAGGCCGCAGTGTTTTGTCGGTATTATCCATAGCAATCCTCCATGTGGCACCTTAATGCGCATTAAAACCCAAAGTCTTTTCAAAATTTTTATTCTCACACTGCCAATGCATGCAGGAAAAATGCGCGCATTTTTCCTGCATGGCTGATATATTTCAGAATAATTGGAATTACTTTTATATATGCATATATAGAGGAAAAAATGCTGGTTAAGATTTTTTTGTAAGTGCCTCAAGGTTTTCCCAATACAGGAATGCTTCCTCCTTATCAAAGCCGCACATTTCAGATGACGGAGTAAGGCTGCCACATACTTTGGGGCGCCTGTCGTCTCCGAACAGCCTGCATTTATTATCTTCCGTAAGTTGAATGCAGCGTACTCCTGCAGGCTTGCCCTGGGGCATTCCCGGAATGGGGGAAGAAATGGAGGGGGCTATGCAGCACGCGCCGCAGCCGATTCTACAGTCCATATATAACTCCTTTTTGAAGGTTCTTATATTTAATACAACTAATCTAGTATAACATAAGCCAATTCATGAAAAAAGTCTGATATGTATAAAAAGTAAATTAAGAATGTTTCAGCTCCATTGACAATGTACGTTTACTGCTGTATCGTGATTAATGGACTTATAATTAATTACCTTTATATAATATATGAAAGCAGATCTTAACCACAGGTCTTTAAGTATAATTGGAAGGAAAATAGAAAAGAAAGGATGCCACATTCTCCTTCTAAGAGCTAGTGGCGGTAATTGGTAAAATAGGATGAAAGAAAAATTCAGACAGTTTATGATAGGCAGATATGGGATGGACCAGCTGGGACAATTCTTGATTTGGACAGGTATAATTATTATGCTTTTGTCTACCTTTGTAAGAAGCAGTATTCTATCTGCGATTTCTTTCTTAATTTTAATCATTTGTTATGTTAGAATGTTTTCAAGGAATATCAATAAGAGATATAATGAAAACCAGAAATTCATTTTTCAAAAAGATAGATTTTTAAGCTTGTTTAAAAATTTCAAGGGAAAGAGTGAGCAGCATAAAAAATATCATATATACAGATGCCCTACCTGTAAGCAGAAGATAAGGATTCCCAAAGGAAAAGGCAAGATCTGTATTACCTGTCCGAAGTGCCATGCAGAATTTATTCGTAAAAGCTAGTGAAAGAGTAAGGGTGAGATAGCAGAATGTTTGGTTATGTAACCATTAATAAACCGGAAATGAAAATAAAAGACTATGAGAGATATCATTCCTATTATTGCGGTCTGTGCAATGTATTAAAGCAAAAATACGGAATGCTTGGGCAGGCGACATTAACTTTTGATATGACCTTTCTCATAGTATTGCTCAGCGGACTCTATGAACCACAGGAGAGAGGAGAAGCACACCGATGCATCGCACATCCCGGAAGAAAGCATCCAATGCGGTTGAATGAGATTACGGAATATGCCGCTGATATGAACATCATATTAGCATATCATAACCTAATGGATGACTGGAGGGATGATAAAGATTTTGCTAAACTTTCTCTTGCCAAATTGCTGGAAAGAAATTATTATAAATTGATAAAGAAATATCCCAGACAGACAAATGCGGTGTCTCATTACATGGAAGTCCTTTCTGAATGTGAAAAGAATAAGGAAACTAATCTTGATACGGCGGCAGGGCTTACCGGAGAAATGCTGGGTGAAATCTTTCAATATAAAAAAGATGAATGGTCGGATACCTTGAAAAAAGTAGGCTTTTATCTTGGAAAATTCATCTATTTGTGCGATGCCAGTGAAGATACCGAGAAGGATAGTAAGAGCGGCAGTTATAACCCCTTTTTGCTGCAGGAAAAAGAAGTAGATAAAAGGGAGATTCTAAACCTGATGATGGCAGACTGTGCCAGAGAATTTGAAAGGCTTCCCATACTGCTGAATGCCGATATTCTGCGGAATATCCTGTATGCAGGAGTATGGTGTAAATTTGACAGAATCCAGATAGACAGAAATACAGAAGAAAAGGGAGAAAATGAAACATTATTACCCTGATAGAGTTCTATAATGCCCTGCTATTTCCAACGCACTGCAAGATTGTGCCGAGGATTATGCAGGCAGAATGTGAGGAATTATGATTACGGATCCTTATAAAGTACTGGGAGTAACCCCTGAGGCTTCCGATGATGATGTCAAGAAAGCTTACCGCTCCTTGAGCCGAAGATATCATCCTGATTCTAATATCAATAATCCGAATAAAGCGCTGGCCGAAGAGCGCTTTAAGGAGATACAGGCAGCTTATAACAGTATAATAAAGATCAGGGAGAACGGTGATTATTCAAGCTATTCCCAAAGTGCTTACAGACAGGAGTCTTATAGCCAGGATACATATAGTCAGGGAGGCTATGGCAGTACGCAGGGAACCTATGGGTATGGTCCTTTTGGTTACGGACAATATCAGAGTTATGAGGAGCCGCAGAGATTAAGAGCTGCCGTTAGCTACATCAACGCAGGCAGCTACAGGGAAGCGGTGACAGTACTGGAATCAATCCCTGAGAGGAATGCTGTATGGCATTTTTATAATGCACTTGCCAACCAGGGTCTTGGAAACAATGTCAGCGCCTTGGAATCCGCCAGACTGGCAGCAGCCTTGGAGCCGGATAACCTGCAGTACCAGATTCTGTTAAAGAGAATGGAAGGCGGTGGAATCTGGTATGAAAATATGGGTGAAGGCTATGGAAGGACAGTGGAGGGATTAGGCAAAGTATGTACCAGTCTGTGCTGGCTGTCGCTGTTATGCAACTGTTGTTTTATGTCCTCTTAAAAATGTTCGTTAAATAATAGTTGACAATGCAACTAATTTTTTATATACTAATTGTTAGACTTCTAACTATTATGAGAAGATGGTTAGAAGAAGCAGGCAGAAGTTGCGCAAAGGAGAAATGGATGGATTTGCAGTAACCTGCGGCCAGAGGTTTCACTTAGCGGAAAGGCATGGTTATTTGAAATGAATAATTGCAACAAGGAGCACCCAGGAGATTATGGACATTATATCCAAAAGCTTGCGAAGAACATTAAATATCTGGCGGATGAAAATCTGATAGCACATAAGGTGACTTTTGAACAAGTAAAAATTCTTAAGTTTCTGAATGGCTACACCCAGGAAAATCCGGCAAACCAGAAGGATATCGAGGTTATATTCGAGCTGAAGCGTTCCAGTGTAACAAGTATTCTTCAGAATATGGAGCGAAGCGGGCTGGTGCGAAGAAGCGGAGATGTCATTGACGGCAGAGTGAAACGCGTATGGCAGACAGAAAAGGGAAGAGAACTCTCCCTTTTATTGAAGGATTATATTGTTAAGTTAGAAAACGTCATTGTTTCCGGCATGACGGAAGAAGAACAGTCAACTTTTAAGGAACTGTTAAAAAGAAGTATACAGAACATAGAAATATTTGCAGGAAAGTAGTGTGAAATATTTGTGCTGATGCCCAAATTTGAGGTGCATCGGTAGTATGGAGGTTTAAATGTATAAAAAGATTCTTGCCTGTGTTGGCGAATACAAGAAATATGCCATACTTACTCCCCTTATGATGATTGGGGAAGTAGTAATGGAGATTTTAATTCCTTTTGTAATGGCCAGTATGATTGATAAGGGAATACTGGGAGACGGAGGCATTAGTTATGTTGTAAAAATGGGGGCTCTGATGGTTTCCATGGCACTTGTATCCTTGAACTTCGGAAGACTTGGAGCGAAATACGGTGCAAAGGCCGGAATGGGATTTGCGAAAAATTTAAGAAAAACAATGTTTGACAAGGTGCAGGATTTTTCCTTTTCTAACGTGGATAAATTCTCTACCTCTTCCTTGATTACAAGACTCACAACGGATGTTACCAATACCCAGAACGCTTTTATGATGGTAATCCGAATGGCTGCCAGAGCTCCGGTGATGTTAGTGGGGGCTACTATTATGGCTATTCTTATTAACAGAAGTCTTTCAGGGGTATTCTTTGTAGCCATTCCGGTACTTGCGGTTGCCCTTGGTCTTATTATGAGCAATGCTCATCCGAGATTTGTTAAGATGCTTAGTCTGTATGACAGAATGAACAATGATGTTCAGGAGAACCTGACGGGAATTCGTGTAGTAAAAGCCTTCGTAAGAGAACCCCAGGAAATTAAAAAGTTTGAAGCTTCCGCCGATGCGGTAAGAAAAGCGCAGGTATTTGCAGAAAAGCTTATTATTCTGAATAATCCAATTATGCAGATCAGTATGTACGGCTGCATGATTGCCATACTGTGGTTTGGCGGAAATATGGTCATCGACGGTAACTTTGAAATTGGAGAATTATCCAGCTTTGTTAACTATATCGGTCAGATATTAATGTCTCTTATGATGATTTCCATGATATTTATTATGATGATAATTTCCAGAGCTTCTATGACAAGAATATATGAAGTACTGCAGGAAAATATTGATTTAAGTGATGACGGTGCCGACAGAAAACTGCAATTAGAAGATGGTTCCATTGAATTTAGAGATGTGGCCTTCAGCTATGCAAAAGATAAGGAAAATCTTACATTAAGCAATATAAACTTTACCATTAAGCCCGGTGAAACCATTGGTATAATAGGCGGAACCGGTTCCTCCAAGACCACGCTGGTACAGCTTATACCAAGACTTTATGATGTATTGGCAGGAGAAATTATTGTGGGCGGACATAATGCAAAAGAATATACTCTGGAGCATCTGCGAAGTGAAGTAGCGATGGTGCTTCAAAAGAATGTCCTGTTCTCCGGTTCTATTCTTGAGAACTTAAGATGGGGAAATCAGGAGGCCACCAGGGAAGAGATTGAAGAAGCCTGCAAAGCAGCTCAGGCCCATGACTTTATCATGTCATTTCCGGAAGGGTATGAGACCCAGCTTGGACAGGGCGGTGTTAATGTATCAGGCGGTCAGAAGCAGAGACTTTGCATTGCCAGAGCTTTGCTAAAGAAGCCTAAGATCATAATACTGGATGACTCTACCAGCGCTGTAGATACAGCCACAGATAAGAAGATAAGAGAAGCCTTAAGGGAAAAATTAAGCGGTACTACCACCATCATAATTGCCCAGAGAATTTCCTCTGTCAGCGATGCGGACAGAGTGCTCGTATTAGAAGACGGTGCCGTTGACGCTTTTGACACACCGGCTGAGTTGTTATTAAATAACGAAATCTATAAAGAAGTCTATGAGTCCCAGCAGAAAGGCGCATAGTAAGAAAAATAAAAGACATTTTTCTTACACAAGTATGTGCCTGCGAAATCCTCGGCACATACTTGCAGTGTAATGGGAAGGCATTTCACATCCGACACCAAGTGGCCTCACGGCCAAATGTCCGTTAGGTTGAAAAAGCTAAAGACAGTTTTTTCAACTACGAATTCAGGAATATCAAATCGAAGATTTGATATTCACGAAAGGGGTTAAAATTGAAAAAAAGAAAAGCAGTCAGACCCGGCAGCAGGCCAGAGAATGCCGGTAAGACTTTAAAAAGAATCTTTCAATATATGTCAAAATATCATATACAGCTTGTGATTGTTCTTGTGGGAATTGCGATAAGCTCCCTGGCACAGATAATGGGAACCGCCTATTTGAAAAAAATAGTAGATGGATATCTTACACCAATGTTAAAACAGTATGACGCGGGGCTGTTTGCGGGATTTGTGAAGACACTTCTCATCATGGGCGGAATCTATCTCACAGGAGTTATTTCTACTTATGTATACAGCAGAGTAATGCTAAACATAGCTACCGGTACCCTTTACCGTATTCGTACGGATCTGTTCCGGAAGATGGAATCCCTGCCGGTAAAATACTTTGATACCCATGCCCATGGTGATATCATGAGCCGGTATACCAATGATACGGATACCTTAAGAGAACTTTTCAGCAATACCGTTGCGAACTTTATCGCTTCTGCCATCAGTGTAACCGGTGTTTTTATTATGATGCTGTACTTAAGCTGGCAGCTTGCAATCCTGGTGGTTCTTATGGTCATAGTTATGATTGTGATTATTAAGACTATCGGAAAACGAAGCGGTGCACGTTTTAAAGAGCAGCAAAAGTACCTGGGAGAAGTAAACGGTTATATTGAAGAAATGTTTGAAGGCCAGAGAGTTGTAAAGGTATTCTGCTATGAAAAAGAAGCAAAAGAGAATTTCGCCAAGCTAAACGGTAAACTCTGTGAAGCTGCAACCAATGCCAATGCTTCTGCCAGTGTACTGATGCCGATTATGGGTAACTTATCCCATGTATTATATGCTATAACAGCAATATTCGGAGGAATTCTTTCCATTTCAGGCCATCTGACAATTGGTGCGGTAGTTGCCTTCCTGCAATATACAAGAAACTTCTCCATGCCTATTACCCAGATGTCGCAGCAGTTCAACTCTATACTGGCAGCTCTGGCCGGTGCAGAGAGAATCTTCAATATGATAGATGAAACACCGGAAGTAGATAACGGCTATGTTACTCTGGTAAACGCAAGAGAAGACGGAGACGGCAATCTCACAGAAACAACGGATAAGACCGGTATCTGGGCCTGGAAGCATCCTCATAAGGATGGAACTGTAGACCTTACAAGAGTAAAAGGTGAAGTGGACTTTGACAATGTGACCTTTGGTTATAATGAAGAAAAGACTGTGTTAAATGGCGTATCCCTCTATGCCAAAGTAGGTCAGAAGATAGCATTTGTAGGTTCTACCGGTGCCGGAAAAACTACAATAACCAATCTGATCAACCGTTTCTACGATGTACCGGACGGCAAAATACGGTATGATGGAATTAACATCAATAAGATTAAAAAGGATGATTTAAGGCGTTCCCTTGCTATGGTATTACAGGATTCCCATCTCTTTACCGGTACGGTAATGGAGAACATCCGTTATGGTATGCCCGATGCCACAGATGAAGAAATTATAGCGGCAGCAAAGCTTGCCAATGCTCATTCTTTCATTAAACATCTGCCAAAGAGTTATGATACGCTCTTAACCGCTGACGGAGCGAACCTTTCCCAGGGACAGAGGCAGCTTCTTACCATAGCAAGAGCTGCGGTAGCGGACCCGCCGGTATTAATTCTGGATGAAGCGACTTCTTCCATTGATACCAGAACAGAAGCCCTGATAGAAAAGGGTATGGATAGATTAATGGAGGGCAGGACAGTATTTGTCATTGCACACAGATTGTCCACCGTTCGTAATTCCCATGCCATTATGGTATTGGAAAACGGGCAGATTATTGAGAGAGGCAACCATGACAGTCTGATAGGGCAAAGAGGGAAATACTATCAGTTATATACCGGTATGTTTGAACTTTCCTGATAATTTATTTCACCGCTTTCTGCGGTGGAAGACCACATAGAAATGCCTGTCTGATGCTTTTTTGTGAAAGCAGCAGGCAGGCATTTTTTATCAGCAATTACAACGGCAGCCAGGGAAGACTCCATAAATGGAAACATCTACAAAGCTATCGGCAGAGCCGTTATTGGTAGCTTCTACAGCAAGAGCAAAGCCCGGAGATTCATAAGTTCTGGTAACGCATTCCCCCGGATAGAGTGTCACGGAATCAAGTGTTCCAACCGGTTCCTGACACTGGAGAAGAAGGAGGTTAAAGGTTACGGATGAACCGGAGAAATCTCTGTTATTATATACCACACGAATTAAAGGGTAACGGCATGTGGCTATTCCATATGGGCAAGCGTAGTTTAAAATAGTGGTGGTGTTACCGGCCAAAGTTTGTGAACCTGGAAAGGTTCTAAAAAGTAATTGAGTTCTCTCCATGAATATCATTCCTCGCAATCAATTTTTATGTCATTTACATGGGGTTCTCTGAATTAATATGACACACCGTTAGGGGGTCTATATATTTTATGAAATCATTGGAAGAAAAGTGACAGATTCTCTTATTATATACTATAATCAGAGAAATATTTCCATAAAACTCCCAGAAAATAAAGAAACCAGGACTAAAATAAGGAACATTACACTTGACAAGTTTAGTATTTTTTTTGTAGGATAGAAAAAGGAAAAAAAGAATATGACGTCCGGTTGGCAGCTATGAATAGCTGTTTCAAGATTTGGCTTTAGGGTGGAGAGCTTCCGTAGGGAAGCTCTCCATTTTTTGCTGAACCAGGGTGTATACATAATACATACACCAGATTCTGCCTGTTAGTGTGTATTACAAACCGGGTCAGGAAAAGAGGTGATAAAATGTCTGTAACACAAGCTGTTTTATACGCATTATTTTGTATGAGTGTTGTTTTTATTGTACTAATAGCGTTATGGGGAGCTATAAAGCTATTTTCCCTGATAATAGCGATGATAAATGCAGTTCAAAATCAAGATGGCGAAAGAAGGTAAAATCAATGTTTATAGAAGCTTTAAAGAAGTTATGGATGGATTCAGGATATATGGCCCTAAATTGGCAATCATTTATAATGATTCTTATCTCGGGAGTATTAATATATTTGGCTATTGCTAAGAAATTTGAGCCGCTTCTGCTTTTGCCGATAGCTTTTGGAATGCTATTGGCAAATCTTCCGCTGACGGGACTAATGAGTGAGCCGATAGCAGGGCAGGCAGGGGGATTACTATATTACCTTTACCAGGGCGTTAAGCTTGGCATATACCCTTCCCTTATCTTTCTTGGAATAGGAGCTATGACGGACTTTGGACCGCTAATAGCAAGACCCGGAAATCTTATTATCGGAGCAGGGGCCCAGTTTGGCATAGCTATTGCGTTTGTAATCGCTGTAGCTTTGGGATTTCGCCCGGCGGAAGCGGCGGCGATCGGCATTATCGGAGGAGCTGACGGTCCCACCGCTATTTATCTTACGACAAGGCTGGCGCCTATATTACTTGCACCCATATCGATTGCGGCATATTCCTATATGGCACTCATCCCTATGATACAACCCCCTATTATGAGGATGCTGACCACGAAGAAGGAAAGAGAAATTGTAATGAAGCAGACAAGGAAAGTATCAAAATTAGAAAAAATCTGCTTCCCTGTTATTGTTACAATTATATGTGTTCTTTTGTTACCTTCCGTAGCGCCGCTTATCGGAATACTGATGCTGGGCAATTTGTTCAGGGAGTCCGGTGTGGCGGAACGGCTTACCGATACGGTGCAAAATGCGTTAATTAATATTGTTACTGTTTTTCTGGGGGTGACAGTTGGCGCAACTGCGGTTGGAACCACTTTTCTTAAGCTGGCAACAATTAAAATAATATTGCTGGGGCTTATTGCCTTTATGTTCAGCACTGTTGGAGGCTTATTAATTGCAAAGCTAATGAGCGTTGTGACAGGTGGAAAAATCAATCCGTTGATAGGATCGGCAGGAGTTTCGGCAGTTCCTATGGCAGCACGTGTATCACAGATAGAAGGACAGAAGGCAAAACCAGGAAATTACCTGCTAATGCATGCTATGGGACCAAATGTTGCCGGGGTTATCGGTTCCGCAGTTGCTGCCGGAATTCTGTTATCTTTATTTGGGCATTAAGAGCTATTTTCTAAATAAAAGAATGTGATTGTAATTTACGGTGAATAAGATATACTTATAGGTAAATAAATGCATTTATTCTTTGAATAGGAAGCGTTTGTAACAAATACATAGGTAATAATTTAAAATACAAAGTAATGCCTTTCAACTATCCAATTTTGATTTTTGATTAGGATATAATAAACGCATATGAGGTAGTGTAGATTATGGAAAGACATAATTTCACACACAAGATTGTGCCTGCGATATGTAATGGGGGTTAGTATGAAGATTGAACGGGCGGTAATGGAAGATTTAGATGAGATTGTCAGGATATTGGATGAGGCTACCTTAAAGCTGTTGGAAGAGGGAATGCACCAGTGGGGATATCCCTGGTATAAGAAAGAGATAGAAAAAGAGCTGGAGTATCAGTATGTTATAAGGCAGCAGAAGCGGATAATTGCAGTGTTTTCCATTAAGCCCCTTGAGTTGAATTATTTTGAGATAGAGCCGGGGGAAAGGGATTACTATCTTTACCGTGTTATGACAGCACCTGAATATCAAGGAAAAAATATTGGAAAAGAGATAATAGCTTTTGTAAAAACATTGTGCAGGAAGGATAAGATTACCATTTATCTGGACTGCTATGCCGGCAATGAGAAATTAAAAAAGTTTTATAAAAAAGAAGGCTTTTATGAATTAGGAGAATATTATGGAAAGGATTATAGAATTAGTGCCTATCGTTTCCATTGGAAAGATACATCCTTTAAGAACCATATTAAAAATGTGACGAAGAAAAGGAAAAGTGAAATTCGATTATTTAGAAGAGCAGCAATAGCTATTCTTGTGGTAGTGCTTTTATTCAATGTCAGGTCCGTAATTCTTTTGTTTGATCATAGAATTCCGCTGACACCTGCTATCATGGTTGAGGACTATACTTATTGGGAAGATAGTGAAAAGGCTATGGATACGGTCTCCAAGACATTAGAAAGTGTAGGAAAAGTAGAAAAGATAGTAGATAAAGGACGGTGGCCGTCTCATCCTATGGAAGCCGGAGGGGTACCAAAGAGTATGCTGGGAGAGAAAGTATATCAAAGCTATGATAAGAATACTGTCTATGTATACGATCAGAAACGGCTTAAGTATCGTGCATTTGCCAGGGAATTTACAGTTAAAAACAACAATTACAGTAATGGCTTCTACGATGAGCTGTTGAAGAAATGTGCACCTGAGGGTACTGTCCCATTAGATAAGATTCCTGAAGATTATAGCTTTGATCAGGCTAAAAAGGATAAACTTGCAATCATGTACTACACAGACACTCAGATAAAGGCAGAAAATTCAGAATATATGGATGCTTTCCTTGAAGATGCGCAGAAGAAGGGAAAAGCTTATGTAAGAGTGACACAGATGTTAAATATGGGAATAGAGACTCAGGGCACTACAATCCAGCAGGGGAACCTTTATCTGGACTTATTTTATTATGAGAAGAACTACTATCTTTTTGTATCACGTGATCCGAATATGAATAATGCAAGATTTAATTATCTGGTTCAAGGTGAGATACCCTACAGTAATGGCAGAACATCTTATATTTCGTATATTTTGTGCCAGGATAATAAACAGACGGCATATCAATACCTGATGAGTCAGCAGGCAGGCAATATAATGGTGGTTTTCATTGATGTACAGGAGAAAAAGACCACAGAATAGTTTGCAGAAGTAATAAAAATCAGCAACTCACATCAAGAAAAATTCTGATTTATCTGTTATAATGTAGTTAAGGAGGGTCGAGAGCGTCTACTCGGCAGAAGCATATGTCATCAAAAGTAATTGAAAATATGGTAAACTGGATTGATGAAAATATAGCCAATGAACCCACTCTGGAGAAAATGGCTGACTTTTTCGGCTATTCCCACTATTATTGTTCCGCTCAGTTTCACGAAGCGGTAGGAGTAACTTTTAAACAATATGTGTCGGAAAGAAGGCTGAATCATGCCTACAAAGAGGTGAAAGGCTCGAGAGAAAAGCTTCTTACCATTGCTCTAAAGTACGGTTACTCTTCCCAGGCGGCATTTACAAGAGCTTTTGCTAATAATTTCGGCTGCGCGCCCAATCAGTGCAGGAAGGCCGGAGATGAGCAAATTCCTCTTTGATCTGAGCGTATCCGGATGCGATTGTTGGTGAGGTTGAAAACTATGATGCATTTTGCTACGTAAATTTGTGCTGAATCAAGATTTTTAAAGATATTTGTAATGTAAGGAAGGAATGATTGCTGTTATGGAGAAAAAAATAGGAAAAAATGACCCGTGCTGGTGTGGCAGCGGAAACAAATATAAATTTTGCCACCTGGGATTTGATGAGAAGATAGAAGAATTTAGAAGAAATGGACACAAGGTTCCTCCCAGAAAAATCATCAAAACACCGGAACAGATAGAGAAAATAAAAGAGAGCTGTAAGATAAATATTGCGGTTCTGGATTATGTGGGAGAGCATATTAAGGCAGGCATGTCCACGGAAGAAATTAATAAGATGGTACATGAAAAAACACTGCAGCTTGGAGGAATCCCGGCACCCCTGAACTATAACGGCTTTCCAAAGAGTGTATGCACCTCAATTAATAGTCAGGTCTGCCATGGAATTCCGTCAGACAAAGATATATTAGCGGATGGTGACATTATAAACGTTGATGTGTCTACGATTTACAACGGATATTTCTCCGATTCTTCGAGAATGTATTTAATCGGAGAAGTAAGTGAAGAAAAGAAAAAGCTGGTTCAGGTCACAAAAGAATGCCTGGAGGTTGGATTGCAGCAGGTTAAGCCCTGGGGCTTTTTGGGTGATATGGGTCAGGCAATAAATGACTATGCTAAAAAGAACGGTTACAAAGTGGTAAGAGAAATCGGGGGACACGGCGTAGGCCTGGAATTTCATGAGGAGCCTTGGGTCAGTTACGTAAGCAGGAAAGGCAGAGAGATGGTAATGGCACCGGGTATGATATTTACCATAGAACCAATGGTAAATATGGGAACCGATGAAATATTTATTGATGAAGAAGATGACTGGACTGTTTATACCGCAGATGGAGCACCCTCTGCCCAGTGGGAGATCATGGTGCTGGTTACGGAAGAAGGATACGAAGTTCTCTGCTATTAACAGGAGCTTAAGAAGCAAATTTAGTTCGAATGTTCAGCCAGGGAACTTTTTTTACAGGAGAGAAAGATAAAATGAAGCAGAAATTATTTGATATTATAGAGGGGTATGCGCCACAGAATGAGCAAGAAGAGGCAGATAAAGAGATTATGCTTACCTTTATCAAAGAGCATGATAACTGTCTGCTTCGGGAAAATAAAATTGGGCATTTCAGCGCATCTTCCTGGATATTAAATGAGGATAAGACCAAGGTTCTGATGATATATCACAATATCTATAAGAATTGGGGCTGGACAGGGGGCCATGCAGACGGCGAGGAAGATTTATTTTCAGTGGCTTTACGGGAGGCAAAAGAGGAAACAGGAATCAGAAACATAGTACTTCTTAAGCCGCAACCGCTGTCCATAGAGAGCCTTTGCGTTAACAGCCATTATAAGAAAGGGATTTTTGTTCCTTCTCACTTGCACTTTAATGTAACTTATCTTTTTCAGGCAGATGAAAATGAGGAGCTGCGAATTAAGGCAGATGAGAACAGCGGGGTAAAATGGTTCGGCCTTGAACAGGCGCCTCTTATTACATCAGAGGAGTGCATGAAAGAAGTATACACTAAGCTTAATAGCAGAGTGTAGCTAAAAAGAACAATTTATTGATTATAGAATACCCGGGAAATTACTCCTGGGATTCTATATACTCTTCCATAGCCTGTGCTACTACCTTTGAAACACGCACCGCTTCTACAACAGTCTTGGCGCCGGTAACAACATCTCCGGAAGCAAAGACACCTTCCTTTGTAGTTCTTCCGAATTCGTCGGTAACAAGAAGGCCGCGGTTATTAATATCGATATCTTTGGTGTTATTGACAATATTTCTTCTGGGTTTCTGCCCGATAGCAAGGATAATGGAATCACAGGGGAAAAGCTCTTCTGAATCTTCAATAAATTCTACGAGTTCTTTTCCATCATCACTCATCCCTACCGCATTAGTCAGCTGATATATAACTCCTTCCTCCGTAATCTCAAGAGGGGAGCGATAATAATTGAATTTCACACCATCCAGTTTGGCATATTCCAGCTCAACAGGTTCCGCATCCATACTGACTGCACCCTTGCGGTACATAATGGTAACATCTCTGGAACCATTTCGCAGAGCAGTTCTGGCAACATCCATTGCAACATTTCCGGCACCTATCACACATACCCTTTTACCTAAGGTGTATACTTCAGGGCTTTTCAGATAATCAATGGCATAATGGACATGCCCAAGGGTTTCTCCCTTAATCTTTAAAGTATTCGGATTCCATACTCCTGTTCCGATAAATACAGCCTTATAACCATCGCGGAAAAGGTCATCCACCGTAATAGTAGGGCCGATTAAGGTATTAGGGCGTATCTTGATACCCATTTCAATCAGCTTATCCTTCAATTTATCCAAAATGGCCTTGGGAAGGCGAAATTCAGGTATTCCATAACGAAGAACACCACCGATTTTATCGTGAGCTTCAAAGATAGTAATATTATATCCTTTGGCGGCCAGCAGGATAGCAATAGTAATACCAGCCGGACCGGACCCGACAATGGCAACTCTTTTACCAAGCTTCTTCTGAGGAGCGGTTTCTACATAATTCAAATAATAATCGGAAATATAGTTCTCTACCATGCCCACCTTGATGGGATCGCCTTTTTTCCCTAACACACAATGACCTTCACATTGTTTTTCATGAGGACATACAAGTGAACATATAACGGACAACGGATTGTTGTTAAACAGCATTTCACCTGCATTTACAATACTACCTTCCAGCAGAAGAGGAATAACCTCATTGAAGGGGGTATTCACGGGGCAGCCGGATTTGCATAGTGGCTTTTTACATTGCAAGCATCGTTTAGCTTCTGAGATTACAATATCGGACAT
>JAEXGM010000120.1 GCA_023450835.1 Bacillota bacterium
TCAATCCACCCCACGGATAATCGTGATTGCCTTATGAAGATTTTTAATCTCCACCATGTTATATTCCCCTCCGTATTCACCGTCTAAGGACCAGGGAACCATCTCCTCACAGAGCAAACTGATTTCCTTTACAGGGAAGGAATAAATAAAATCACTGTTCAGGTTTCCTTTCAGAAGATCATTAATAACTGCCTGAAATTCCATGACGTTTTGAGGCATTTTAACAAAGATACCTTCAAACAGTCCATCGTCTAACAGGACATCTTTACCGGCAATGCCTTTAAACCCTCCTACGGATACGGAATTGGTCACCATACCATATATAAAATTATCATTGATTACACGGTCTTCACATTTTATTTCCATATGATAGGCTTTCCAGTTGGGAAGCCTCTTAATTCCTTCTAATATATAGGCCATTCTTCCAAGAGTATTCTTATAAATCTGTGGTGTTTCATAGGAAGCATCGGTAAATAATCCAAAAGCAGCGGTATATGTAAAATACTTCCCATTGATAACACCGATATCACAGGGAAATACTTCTCCATGCATAATAACTTTTGCTGCTTTGGGAAGACTTTTCGGAAGTTTCAGATTACTTGCGAAATCATTGGTAGTTCCGGAAGGTAAGAAACCGATAACCGGCCTTTTCTCCAGTTCCATTATCCCGCTGATTACTTCATTCAAAGTTCCGTCGCCTCCTGAACAGACAACAAGCTCATAGTCTTCCCTTTTCAAGCAGTCTATTACGATATTCTTTGCGTCCTTTTTACCCTTAGTGGCGTAAATTACGATTTCATAGTTCCCTCTTCCAAAACATTCTACGATGCTGGAAAGCCAGGTTTTGATTTTACTCTTACCTGCCATGGGATTATAAATAAACAACAACTTATTTTTCATGGCTCCTTTTGCAGACTTTTCTGCTGCCCCTCCATCATTCTTTGTTTCTTTCTTTTTGTCATAATACCGCCTATTCTTCCGCTTTCTTTCGCAGAAAGGGATTTCCAGCCGGTCTCCATTACTTTATCTATAAGTCCTAATTCACTGGCTATTTCATATTTTAATCTTTCATCCGGTCCCATCTCTTCTATGGGCTTTATTTCCTTTTTTGTCTGTATCTTACTCATATAATTATACACCCTTTCTAGATTTTAACAAGGGACTGTTTCATGAAATATCTTCTCACAAAAACAGCCCCTGCATATTCATTTATTAAAAGTGTATCCGCTTATATAAGTTTCATACAAGCCAGTGTGGAAATTAAAAGGCAATTTCCGCTAGTGTGCAACTATTGGATCTTAAACAGCTTAATAGCTCTCTCCAGATTCTTAGCATCCTCTTCCAATTCAGTAGCAGAAAGGCTTAAGTTCTCAACCGCACCTATCTGTGCATTTGCCGTTGCGCTCACTTCTTCGGAAGCTGCGGCAGTCTGCTGGGATACGGCAGATATGCTCCTGATAGCGTCAAGAGTATCTTCTTTTGCCGCTTCAATGCCCTTGACCCCGATTGAAATGTTATCCAGATTGCTTACAAGACTTCCAACATAGGTATTGATTCTGTCAAAGGTCGCAATGGTTTTATTCAATGCCTCTGACTGGGAATCAACAATATCCCCTGCTATCTTCGCAGATTCCACTGTTCCCTGGGTCTTGTTCTGTATATCTTTCACAATATCCTGAATCTGTCTTACCGCCTCCACTGACTGATCTGCAAGTTTTCTGATTTCATCAGCTACAACAGCGAATCCACGGCCTGCTTCACCGGCACGTGCTGCCTCAATTGAGGCATTTAAAGAAAGGAGATTGGTCTGCGCTGCTATCTCATTTATGATACCTACAAAGCTGTTAATGCTCCTGGATTTTAACTCCAGCTCTTCAATGCTCTTTATTACAGTCTGTGTCACCTCTGAGGTATCCTTTGCTTTCTTACCCAGCTCTTCAATGGTTACCATACCATCACCGATAACACCTTTCGTGTCGGTGGCTTTCTTTTCAATCTCATATGTATTGCTATACACCTGGCTGATCTGGTCGGATAATCTTGCCATCTGTCCAAGGCATTTTTCCGTATCATCTGCCTGTTGTACAACGCCTCCCTCAATTTCATCAATTGTCAGGGAGATTCCCTTCGTAGAGGTTAAAATCTGGTCTGAAGTCTGCGATAATTCCGCTGCTGACCTGGTTACTTTATCCCCGACCTGATATACCTCACCGATTAACTGCTTCATATTGGATGTCATATCATTGAGGCACTTTGCCAGAATACCGAATTCATCCTTCTTATTTGTAATAAATTCAACGGTCAGATCACCTTTTGCCGCCATTGAGATGGAAACCATAAGTCTTCTGATAGCCTGGGCAATTCCTACGGCAATTACATAGCCTATTAAAATTGCCAGAATACTGGAGCAGAAAACAAATACAATATTTAAAGTTTTTAATGATTTTACCTGGTTTAATATTTCAGCTTTTGGAATCAGTGCACAGACCATACTTCCGGTCTCTCCGATAGTGTTATATACATAGAGATAACTGTTTCCGTTGTATTCCACATATTCCGAACCATCCAAATCATTGGACTTTAAAGCCTTCTGATAGAAATCGGTACTGGTAAAGACCGCTTCTCCGGATTCCGTCGTATTGGTCTCGCTGCCGTCCGGTGCTATTAAACCTGCTATACTGCCCTCCACAGAGATAATATTCTGCAGGGATTTCATGATTTCTTTTTTGCTGATATCCAGAATAATAAATCCATCCGGGGTCGTCATTCTGGTCACCACTGCCATGGCATATTTTGATCCGTCCCTTTTAAGGATCTCATCAATGGAAGAATGCCTGCCGACCCATTTATTGCTTATCTTCTTCTCAGAAAAGGTTTGGCCCTGTTCCGAAGCCATAAACTGGGTATATAAATCATCCGGTGCATTTCCATTGGTTACAACAGGCTTTCCGGTGCCGGTAAAAATATAGGCATCACTTACAAAAGGGTTGGTCTGATTGATTACCATTACTTCCTGCTGCAAATTCTTCAGGTTATTATAATCCTGGATAGAATCCTCTTTGTTCAGTCTCACAAAATAATTGGCAACTGTTTTGCTGAGTAATAATTCCACCGCTTTATCCTGTACGGTGCTAAATCCCAGATCGAGGTAATCACTTACCGCACCGACAGTCTGATCCATATTCGTTTCGTAGCTGTTTGTTATAGCCTTGGAAGCTTTCTTATAGGATATCGCACCGTAAGCTCCCATAAATATAATCGGTACTAATACAGCAAGGATAATCTTTGTTCTTGTTTCTTTCAGCTTGCTTAAAATACCTTTGTTAACTGCCATGGATTCAAAGATTAATTTGCTTTCTCTTTTTTTAGCCTTTATGTATTCTTTTCTGGCCTTCTTATCCATAGGCAATACATTTCCAGATTTTTTAGACCTTTTTTTAGCTTTACTTACTGTCTGATTTGTATGCATTTTAGCTTGGTCATTCTCCCCAAAAATCTCATCCTCCTGCCTCGGTTCCAGGTTTTTCTTTTTGTTCTCCGATTTTAGAAAACTCCTGAAATCTCTTTTCTCTTTTTTTGTCGATAATGGTTTGTTCCCTCTCATCATATCCTCCTGATAGCATTATTTCATACAAATACAACTATTGAAGTCGACAAAACAGGCATAATCTCTACATTTTACATATTATTAACATATTTTTTACCTGTTTTTTATCTATTTAGCATAATACTACCACAAAACCCGACAAAATGAAACAAATTATCTTGAAACAGTCTCTGTTTATCTAGTTTAACGTAAAACCAAGGTGTTGGTATGTGCAATATCCCCAAAACAGAGGGGATATTTTACAAATATTATCAAATAGCAATTGATTTACCAAGCCAGAAGGAATACAGGATACTCTCTTTCACCTTTTTCCCTGTCAGCTGCTCCAAAGCCTTGCGATAGAAGCTCAGCTGGCGGCTGTACCGGTTTCTTAAGATCTCATCCGTTACATGAATATCACTCTTGTAATCCACGAGAATCAGTTTATTATCCTCTTCAAAATAAGCATCTATGACACCCTGAATCAGCACCAATTCCTCACTTTTATACTCTTCACTGATATCCTCTGCCTTCATTCCCATAATAAACTGCCGTTCCTTATAGAGTCTCCCCTCTCTCCCGGCTGTTCTCATCTTCTCTGCCAGGGTACTCTCAAAAAATATCCCGAATTTCTTCACATCCAATATTTTTGCTTCTTCTTCCGTGATTTTTTTAGAAGTGACCAGCTCACTTATTAACTCTCTAACTCCTTCTTCTCCCTGTATCCTGTCGAATTCCGCCAATTCCAGCACCTTATGAATCAGTGTGCCAAGGTCGGCTCCTTTTTCTGTTTTTCCTTCTTTTAAAAACTCCGGTACCGGATAGTCAGCCTCCTCTAACTTGTTCTCATACAAGATTTCCCCTGCTTCTTCCTCTTCTTCTTTTTGCCCCATTTTCTTAAGTTCTGATACGGTCAACTTCGCATGGATATTGCTTTCTTTCACATAAGGATAGCTGTAATTCAGATAATCCTCAATTTCGTTCTTGTATCTTGTATCATATACTGAGTCCTTATCCCGGTTTAGCAGGATATCTTCTTTCAGGGCCTTTACCTCCTGGTTTACTTTTTCCTTAAACAGGAGCATCTCGTAGGTATTTTCACAAACAAAGAACTTACCCTCCTCCCAGGAATTTGCAGGTTCTCTATCTGGGGATATGGATTCCGTAACTATTTCATGCGCCGCTAAAAGCTCTTTAAAGCCGTTATGACTGATAAGTGCGGACATCAGCCAGTCAAGATAAGAAGCAGCACCTGAGAGTTCCAGGAAACTCAAACTTTCCCTGACCTCCGTGGCATTCTTCGAATATTCCGTCAAAAGCTTTTCCATATCCTTTACACCGGCTGTCAGAATAAGCTTTTCCTTTGCTCTGGTCAAAGCCACATAGAGAACACGCAGCTCTTCTCCCAGACTGTCCAGAATAAGCTGTTTCTGAATAAATTTCTTAAGTAAAGTAGGTGCCTTTACTCTAAGGGTAAGGTCCAAATAATCAATACCCACACCATAATCCTGATGTAAAAGTATCTTTGCCCTGGAATCCTGCTGATTAAAGTTCTTCCCCATCCCGGCAACAAATACAATGGGAAATTCCAGACCTTTGCTCTTGTGGATACTCATTATCCGGACACTTTTATCGTCTTCCCCGGTGACTTTGGCTTCTCCGAAATCCACATCATACTTATCAAGGCGTTCCATGTAACGAATAAAATGAAACAATCCGCTGTAACTGGTTTTCTCAAAGTTAACAGCCTGCTGCACCAGCATGTCAAGATTCGCTCTTCGCTTATTTCCGCCCGGCATGGCAGAGACATAGTTATAGTATCCGGTATCGTTTAACACCCTGATAATAAGTTCATTAATTGACAGCTGAACCGCCGTATCCCGGTATTTATTCAATTTTTCAAAAAACGCCGTAAGCTTTCCGGACAATTCATCCTCATTTTCATTGCAGTAAATCTTCGCCGCCTCATACATGGTAACCCTTCTCTTAACCATACGGATACTTGCAAGCTCATTGTCTGTAAAGTCTGCCATAGGACTTCTTAAAACTGCGGAAAAGGGAATGTCCTGCCTGGGGTTATCGATAATACGCAGGAGGTTTAATGCAGCGGATATCTCCAGTGTCTTAAAATAGCCCGTCTGGGTTTCCGTATGGGAGGGAATACCTTCTACCAACAGGGTCTCTGCAAAAATATCCGCAAAACCAGTCACTGAACGAAGCAGTATCGATATATCTCCCAGTACGGCTCTTCTTAGCGCACCTGTTTTTTTATCCTGGACCATAATTCCTGTATCCGGGTCCGTCAGTTCTTTTATTCTCCTGGCAATTGCAAGAGCTTCCAATTCTTTTGCGGTATATTCTTCTTCCTCTTCTTTTTTACTGTCCTCCTCATCCTTTTCCACAGGAGTTGTAGTCACCAAAAGCAGCTCTGTATTGTCTGAAACTCCGTCTCCTTCCAGATAACTTGCACCTGGGTAAAGGTATGCTTTCTCGTCATACTCAATATCTCCAAGCTTCTTTGTCATAATCTTCTTGAATATATTGTTGATGCCGCCAATTACCACATCTCTGCTTCGAAAATTCTTATGAAGGTCAATACGTTCATTCATTCCCTCTTCTTCCTGCTCCCAAAGAGGATAACTCTCATATTTCTCCATGAAGATTCTTGGGTCCGCCTGGCGGAACTTATAGATGCTCTGCTTCACATCCCCTACCATAAATCGGTCGGGCTTTCCGAAACGTCCTCCGGATATGCTCTCCAGAATAATCTCCTGCACAAGGTTACTGTCCTGGTACTCATCTACCATAATCTCTTTGTAATAGTCAGAAAGTTCATCGGCAGCGGGAGTAGGGACTATCTCTCCCTCTTCTTTCTTTACCAGAACGGACAGGGTCAAATGTTCCAGATCATTAAAATCCACCACATTCTTCTCATTCTTTCTCTGCTGAAATCTTTCGGAAAAGTCTCTGCAGAGCCGGATAAGTACCTCGATATGGGGTTTCATGGCGGCAATATCGGAAACCATATCCTCTTCCGCCTGAAAATAAAAATTATTTACAATATCGGAAACCGCCTTTTTTATCTTATCTCTTACTCCTTTGACCTGTTCTTTCTTCCTCAGATCTACTCCTTCTTCCTTCTTGGAAGAAAGTCTTGCAAACCCGATATTCCTGATTTTTTCACCAAAAGAAGAATAGTCATTGTCACCTATAAGACCTTCCAATTGTTCCATATCACTGTTAACAGCCGGAAAATATGCAGCCGGTCCGTCTTCCTGCCTGCAAAGGGCCAACGTCTCTTCACACATGGCAAGTATATCTGTTACCATGTGATTTAACAGCTTCATAAGTTCTTTCATCCAGGAAGCTTCCTTCAGCTCTTCCGCCGATTGTATGGCATAATTGTTTCCAAGCCTTTCATACCATTCCTCCGGCCAGGGGGCACTCATGGAGAACCGGTGAATGTTAAGTACCAGCTCTTCTATGCCGATATCTGTCTTTCCGCCGCCAAAACCCTCCGAAAAGGCAAGGAAATCTTCGCTGCCTTCCTCATAGTACTCCTCCAGAAGTTCTTCCAGCACATCAGACTTTAACAAAGTAAGTTCTGCTTCCTCTGCTATACGAAAGGAAGGGTCAATGGGCAGGGACTGGAAATTCTCCCTGATAACAGAGAGACAAAAACTGTGGATGGTGGTAATCTGCGCATTATGTACAAGGGCTGCCTGCCGTTGAAGAACGGCATCATCAGAATCCGCCATCAGCCTGTCATCAATGGCTTTTCGAATTCTCTCCTTCATTTCTGCCGCTGCGGCATTGGTAAAAGTAACAACTAAGAGTCTGTCAATATCAATACCCTTCTCTTTATCCGTAATACGGTTTATAATGCGCTCCACCAGCACTGCTGTCTTACCGGAACCGGCTGCGGCTGATACCAGGATGTTCTTACCTCTGGTCTCAATTACCCTTTTCTGTTCCCTGGTCCACTCCATCTTCTTTTCCTCCCTTCTTCATTCGTTCCAGAATTTCTTCCTTTTCCAGGATTCTTAACTTTTTATATTCGAAACTTGCCAGCTTCGTATCAAAACCGCATACATCCTTATAAGGACAATAGTCACAAGCCGTATGACTGCCCATCTTGTAAGGTTCTGCCTTTGTACTTCCGCTTAGAATACCTTCTCCGATACTTCCCACCAGATTTCTGACATGGGATAAGAGCAGTCTGATGTCCTCCGTACTGGCTCCCTGGGATCTCTTGGTCAGCTCTCCCTCCTTGTTGGATTCCACGGGAATTACATCTGACTTAACAGAAGGGCGTACCCCTTCCCCCTCGGTCTCAAAGCTCTTATCCTGATGTTTTAACATATCATGGTCGCTGTTAACCAGACCGTTCATTTTCAGAGCCTTTAGGATACTTTCCTCTACATTCCCGGACCTCTCCACCAGAGGGTCTTCCATGTTGTAGTACAAAATTCCTGCCGGCAGTATTTCTTTTTCCTTTTTATCTTTCCCAAATAACTCTATGGCAGCTCCCAGATAGAAGGCAAGCTGTATCTGCAAACCGTAATACAGGGAGTTCAAATCAAAAGAGGTATTGCCGGATTTATAATCCACTACCCGAAGGAGCAGCTTGTCCGCTTCTTCATAGGTATCCAGCCGGTCAATTCTTCCGGTAAGACTGATGCTCTCTTCCGTTCCTATGGGTATTACCAGCGTATCAAGAGCGCTCCGGTCGGAAAAGTACAGCTCGAAGGCTTCCGGTTCAAAGTCCCCTTTTTCAATCTGCTTGCATACCGCCCACAGAGTTCTGTTTACTATCCGCTTGGCTCTCCTTACAATGGCTTCATAACGCCTGGTGCTTGTAAAGATCATATTGCCATAATCCTTTACGGCTTCCTCCACACAGGCATCGCTAAGCCTTTCTCTTACATCACCTGGAATTGTATGCCAGTTATAGCCGGTATCTTTTATCTCTCTGGCAAAAAGTTCAAGTGCCTTATGAAAGATATTACCGATATCCGGCGCACTGAGACGGTATTGCTCTCTTTCAGACAGCTCCAATCCATAGGCGGCAAAATGAGCAAAAGCACATTCCGCAAACTTCTCAAACCGTGTAACACTGCCGGATAACTTCTCCCCGTACAACTGCCTTGCCGCCTGCCTTTGCAGTCCTTTTTCTTCATCAATATAAAATACCGCCTTTATAAGGCGGGACAATTCCCTTTGTCTTTCCGGTGTCCTAAAATAGTACTGGAACAGCTCCTGCCACAAAAGATCCTCTCTGCTCTCCGGGAATTTACGCAGCCCTTCAATCAAATAGTCAAGTCCTTCTTTGATGCTCAGGATTCCGCTTGCACCAATGTCTTCCCTTTCCTCTTCTATGTTAAGATTCGGAAAGATCTTCTGGATATCACTGATTATGTAAGCCGGCAGAATCTTCTTTCCCTCCTCGCTTAACTTGCTGAAGGTAATATAAAGATAATCCTTCGGCTTTGTAAGATTCAGGTAGAGATAGAACTTTTCCGTATAGATTTCCTGCTTTCCTGTCGGAGCAAGTTCTACGTCCTTTTCCTCCAGTATTTCTCTGTCACTGTCGGTAAGTATAAGACCCTTGGATGGTTTCTTTGGGATAATGCCGTCATTTACTCCCATGAACATCAATACCTTAATATCTTTTAGCCTTGTTCTCTCAATATCACCAATTACAATCTGGTCAAGTCCGGGCGGAATAATGCCTACTTTGGCTTCTCTTAAGCCTGCTTCCAGTACCTGTGCATATTCCCTTGCAGGCATCTTTTCATCCCCTAAGAGTTCAACCAGCTTGTCATACAAAGCAATGACACCTGCATATATCTGGCGGTATTCCTTCTCTTCCGACAGCCGGTTCTCCCTTAAGTAGTTTTCTGCAGATTCCAAGAGCTGCCCCGGCACATTAAGCTTTACTCCAAGGTCATACAAGGCTCCCGTATAGTCTTTTACCATCAGCTTTCTATCACTTGCTGTCTGATAAAAGGGCAGAAAAATCTCGCAGAATTTCTCTCTGGCACCATTAATCCTGGTTAAATCCTCTTCTTTCGTTCTTCTGGATAAACGGGTAAAAGGCTCCTCCCACCTTTTCTTTCCCTTTATTCCAAGGGCAAGCACGTAATTCTCTAACAGGTCAATATCTTCTCTGTCAATACCTGTCAGCCCCGTCCTCAGATAACCGAAGACTCCCTCATAACTAAAATTATCATATACAATCATAAGCGCACAGCGAATCAGGGTAGCAAAAGGATTTCCCATAATATCCCTTTTACTGTCTAAAAAGAAGGGAATTCCTTCTCTTTCAAAGCCTTTTTGCAGTTCCCTGCCATAGGATGTGATATCACCTGTGACCACGGCAATATCCCGGTAACGGTAATTCTTCTCTCTTACCAGCGATTTGATACCACGGATAATGACATTGACCTCATCCTCTCTGTTCTTAGCTCCATAAAGAAAAATATTCTCAACAGGTTTTTGGAACGGACGTATACGGTAACGGAAGATATTTTCCTCCAGGCAGGCAAGCTCTTCATTCTTTTGATAGCGTCTTGGTACCTTTTCCTTAAAATAATCCTCCATAAACAAGGTTTCTTCAACCGGAATATTCTCTTCTGCTGCTATTTTTGTCAGCTTATCTATCGTCTTACGGCTAAGATGAAAAAGCTTGTAGGGCTCGTCCTTCTCCCTTAACTCTGCTTTTCCGATGGTCACCGTTACGATTACCATTTTGGCATATTTCATTAGTTCCGTCAGCAAACGGTACTGGGAAGGCGTAAAGCCTGTAAATCCGTCCAGGCAGATAATGCTCTCCCTAATCAGCTTGGAACGCCCAATGGAGGGAATTAGTGCCTCCAGAATCTCTTCCGCTGTGATATAATTATTCTCCATATAATCCTGAAAGGCTTCATATATTACCTTAATATCATGAAGCTTGTCCTTTAGCCGCTCTTTCCCCTTAAGGCTTTCACTTACCCGGGAGATATCCTCCATCTTCAGACTGTACTGGCATATTTCAGATATCAGGGATTTCAGTTCCTCTGTAAATCCCTGCTTATTCACGTCATGGGAGAAATACTTTAATTCCTCTTTCTTATTTGCCACCAGTTTGCGAAGTACCATGGTCTTACCGGTATCCTCCAGAATTTTTCTCTCATCTTTACCGGTTTCGTCAAATATCCTGTAAGCCAGACGCATAAAACTCAGGATATCAATATTCATGGTGCCCTTAAGAGGGTGCATGGTGACAATATCCTTTTGGGTCTGGAGCGTAAATTGTTCCGGGACCAGGACCAGATACCCGGAATCCGGGTGCTCCATGGATTTCTCTATGATTTCATGGTAAAGTCTGTAGGATTTTCCGGAACCGGAATGTCCCATGATAAACTTTAATGACATGCTTTATCCTTTTCCTTTCTATATTACAATTACACTGAATTATGTTTTCATTATACCATGAACATAAAGCTTGTTCATGGTCTTTCACTCCACTTGCATATGCTCATTACGTTTTCATTATACCATGAACATAAAACTTGTTCATGGTCTTCCACTCCACTCGCATATTGCAAGCAAGCTTGCATATGCTCATTACGTTTTCATTATATCATGTTATTACGTCAAAATATAATCATAATTTATTACTGCATTTAATAAGATATATAAAGGATTCACGGAGGCTCTTAAGTCAAATATGAGAAATATTAACCAGGAAAGGCATGGTGTAGCGTCATGGCAAATACCAAAATAGTTGTTCTTCACTTAAAGGAAATTATATATACTGTTCTGTTTGCGGGCCTGGGAATACTACTGATAATCTTATTAGTTATTATGTTCGTAAGCAAAAACAACGATAAATCCGAATCCACAACGGATGCCAGATACATACCGGGAGTATATACTTCTACTTTCGTTCTAAACGATACCTCCCTTAATCTCGAAGTTATTGTGGATAGAGACCATATCAATTCTATTCGTATCGTAAATATCGATGATGCTATTACAACTATGTTCCCTTTAGTTGAGCCCTCCCTTGAGAAAATAGCAGATCAATTATACAATGGTACTGATATTAAAGATGTAGAGATATCAAAAGACAGTAAATATACAGAAAACTATTTAGTAAACGCCATCAAGTCCACTCTTGCAAAGGCGGAACCGTCAAGTAATGTACAGTAAAAGCATAAAGGGACATATTACAGCCGGGTCAAACTTGTGGCATGTAATATGTCCTTTATAGATTCTCTATTGTTATTATTTTGAGCCTTAAAAGGCTGGTTTTTCTCAATGGGACGGCAATTTACACCAGGCAGAAAGACTCATGCGCTGGTTCCAAGGCGCATTCGTTCTTTCTGCCTGGTGTAAATTGCCTGTGTATTGTTAAAATGGGGCCTTTGAACTCATAGTATTAAGTATTCTTTTAAATATTTAAGGATTCTTCTCTAATTCTTTATAGGGTGATTCTTCACTAAGGAATATGACACCGATAACTCCCGGGCCGGTATGTGCGCCGATAGCGCAGCCTATATAGCTTTCAAGGAAATTCTGACAGCCGTATTTTTCTCTCAGCATTGCTTTTACTTCCTCGATGGTTTTCTTATCGTCTCCGTGCACTAGTCCGATAGTTTGTTCTTTTAAGTCTTTTCCCCGTTCTCCTACGATTTCTACAATACGCTTTAGGGATTTACTTCTGCCCCTTACTTTCTCAATTGCCTGCAGCGCTCCTGCATCGGTAATCTCTATAATGGGCTTGATATCCAGCAGACCTCCGGCTATGGCAGAGGTTCTGGAGAGCCTTCCGCCTTTATATAAATATTCCAGTGTCTCTACGGTAAAGATATGTTCCATGTTGCTGCAATAAAAATTAATTGCCTCTACTATGGTTTCCTTATTCACATTGTTTGCCGCAAGCTTTAAAGCCTTTTCGGCTGCAAGTCCAAATCCCAGGGAGGCACATTTGGTATCAATTATCGTCAAGTCAAAATCCGGATATTCGTCCAGCAGTTCCTGTTTTGCAATATTGGCTGCGTTAAAGGTACCGGCAATTCCCGTTGAAAAGCACAGATATATGACCTGATCTCCATTTTTCGCATAGGGTTCAAAATGCTTATGGAACATAAAAGAATTGATGTGATAAGTCTTAACGTCTGTCCCACTTCTTAAGATATTATAAAACTCTTCCGGAAATATTGTCTCTCCGTCAAAGTAATCCTTTTCTTCAATTACTACCGGTGTGGGTATTACATGGAGGTTATATTTTTCTATCAGGGAGCGGGGTACATCCGAGGCTGAATCCGTGATTATTTTTAGTGCCATTACTCTTACACCCTTTGCTTTACGCTATAAAAGCGTCACTGCCAAAGTTAAGCTGGAGATTTTAGCAGCTGCAACTATCCTTCTTTTGTTATTTTTCCAGCTAATCATGCCTAAGATATTAAAACTTATGCTCTCACCAAGTTTAGAGTTTCTAATCTTAGACTTTTAATAAGTTCATACTTATAGAAGCTTAGACTTTCAATAAATCATGCTTAAAGTCATACTTACTTTCTGTAATCTTACGCTTCCGGTTTAATAAGGTCCAGCTCTTTCATCCACAACGCCGCACTGGCATCGCTTGGCATCCTTAAATCTCCTCTGGGAGAAACTGCGACAGAACCAACCTTAGGTCCGTCAGGCAGGCAGGAGCGTTTAAACTGCTGGCTAAAGAAACGTCGATAGAAGTTCTTAAGCCACTTTAATATAATATCCGCACTGTAATCTTCCAGGAAAGCTATTCTGGCAAGCCTGAATATCTTGCCCGGAGTATATCCGTACCGTAATACATAATATAAAAAGAAATCATGAAGCTCGTAAGGGCCGACCAGCTCCTCCGTCTTCTGGGCAATCACTCCGTCCTTGGGCGGAAGAAGTTCCGGGCTTACAGGCGTATCCAGGATATCCTCCAGCACTTCTCTTAGCGCAGCATTCTCCGTAATCATTGCAAAATAACCTACCAGGTATCTCACCAAAGTCTTTGGAACGGAAGCATTAACACCGTACATAGACATGTGATCTCCGTTATAGGTCGCCCATCCGAGCGCCAGTTCGGACATATCACCGGTTCCGATGACCAGACCATTATACTTATTGGATAGATCCATAATTACCTGGGTCCGCTCTCTTGCCTGCACATTCTCATAGATAACATCGTGCACCAGAGGGTTATGGCCAATGTCTCTAAAATGAAGGTTCACCGCATCCTTAATGGGAATTTCCAAAAAGCTTACGGACAGTTCTCTCGCCAGGGTTACCGCATTATTATAAGTTCTGTCAGTTGTACCAAAGCAAGGCATGGTAACCGCTATAATGCCTTTTCTGTCAAGTCCTAACAGGTCAAAGGCCTTGCAGACTACCAGCAGCGCCAGCGTGGAGTCCAGGCCTCCCGATATAGCCAGTACTGCCGTCTTAAGTCCGGTGTGCTCCAGTCTTTTCTTTAATCCATAAGCCTGGATATTGATGATTTCTTCGCATCGTTTCTCCCTGTCTTCCTTTTTACCGGGAACAAAGGGCGCTTTATCAATATATCTCGTAAGTTCCGTTTCTTCTGACAAGATATCACTGCCAAAAGAGAAATCCATATACAGGTAATCCTTTCGCTCTGTTACATGGTAGGTGGTCATTCTTCTGCGCTCGCTGACCAGTTTCCCCATATCAAGCTCCGTTATCGTCATTTCATTTATAAAACGAGGAGATTCTTTTAGTAAAATGCCATTTTCCGCAATTAAATTATGGGCGCCGAATACCAAGTCCGTACTGGATTCCCCTTCTCCCGAAGCAGCATATATATAACCGCATACCAGCTTCGCCGACTGCATACGGATAAGCTCTCTGCGATAGATATCCTTTCCTGTTGTTTCATCACTGGCTGATGGATTCAGTATAAGAGTAGCTCCTGCCAAAGTATGGTTCACACTGGGGGATAAAGGCACCCAAAGGTCCTCACATATCTCAATTCCTATAGTCAGCTGTTTAAAGTCCTCACAACGGAATAAAATATTCATTCCAAAGGGAATCTTCTCCCCATAAAATGTGACTTCCGATACTTCTTCCTCTCCGGGATTAAAATGCCTGGCTTCATAGAATTCAGAATAACCCGGAAGATTTTTTTTCGGTACAAAACCAAGTAATTTACCGTTATAGACAGCTGCTGCCACATTATATAATTTAGAATTTCTTAACATTGGAAGACCAAGGGTCACAAATATCTTTCTCCCTTTTGTAAAATCCACAATCTGCTTTAATTCGACCATTGCAGAAGTTAACAGGCTATCCTGCAAAAAAAGTTCTCCGCAGGTATACCCGCTAAGGCACAGCTCCGGCAGTACCAGGACCTTAACTGCATGACCCTGCGCCTCTTCAATAAGATTTCTTATCTGCCTGCCGTTATACTCACAGTCAGCCACTTTAATTGTTGGAGTGGCTGCCGCCACTTTTATAAATCCGTCTTTCATCTTTGACTCCCATCTGAATATAACTTTATACTCCCCTTATTTTATCAGAAGAGACGTATTATGTAAACAAAAAAAGGCAGCTGATAGCTGCCTCTTCATCTTTTGTCAATACCCCGAAACGCCGTTTCCTGTATTTTGACTCCTAGCAAAAGCTAGGTGGGTTTCCGCATGTAAGCCTCTGTCTTCCACTGCAAACGGTGGCCTGACATAATCATACAAATTAGGAGTCCCTTATAAATGTTGTAGGTTCAAAATAACAGGAGTGTCGCACATCCCAGGAAATATTTTTTATGTCATTATTATAACCCAGACTTTTATTAATTTCAAGGTTCATTTGTGATAATATTACGAAATGTCCAACTCTTCTACATAATTTTCCAAGCTCCGAAAGGAAAAAATGAATTCTGTACCCTTTCCTTTTTCACTTTTTACCATAATTTCACCATCATGCTTTAATGAAATCTGCTTTGCAATGGCAAGACCGAGACCGGAGCCCTGCTCATTTTGCTTTAATTTTGAACGATAAAATTTATCAAAGATATAAGGCAGTTCTTCTTCTGCTATGCCGACGCCTTCATCGCGGACCGATATTAATAGTTTATCCGTTTTGCTTATATTTATGTGTACCTTGGAATCATTCATTGAAAATTTTACGGCATTGTCCAGAATTATTAAAAACATTTGTTTTAGACGGTCATAATCTCCCATCATAATATATACCGGATATTCCTTGGTAAATATCATTTCTATCTGCTTGTCCTGACATAAGGGATGAAAACTTCTTATAAGATCATCAAAAATCTGCACTACATTGACAGGTTCCTTTTCCACTTCAAAATCCGGATTCTGCATTTTTGATAAAAGCAGCAAGTCCCCGACCAGCCTCTCCATACCTTTACATTCTGCCAATATCTTAGCATGGTACTGCATAACTTTTTCTTCTTCCGTTACAATCCCATCCACTAACATCTCGGTATATGCCCTGACTACGGTAATAGGTGTTCTAAGCTCATGAGAGACATTGGCAAAGAAATCTGTTCTCATCTGGTCTCTGTTTTGCCGTTCTTCCTCATTCTCCTTTAAACGGTCTGCCAGAATATCAATTGTAGTAGCCAAATCCCCTATCTCATCTTTGCGCGTTAAGAACAGCTTGGTTTCATACTTTCCTTCTGCCAGCAGCAACGCTGCGGACCTCATGGAGGTAATAGGCTTTGTAATACCTCTGGCAAATAATATGGCAATAACAAAGGAGATAGATAATGCAATTCCAACGCTGAAAAAAATCAGGCGGGTGCTGCTGTTTATAATCTCTTCCTGGTTTTTGATCTCTGTGGAAAGAAGCACCGCTCCGACTACTTCTCCGTTTATGGTCACCGGATAACCCTGAATAGCATTGTTTCCGCCAAGTTCTTCATAATAACCGCTTTTATTTATATGCTTTCCTTGAAAAGCCTTTTCGACTACTGTTACAAAGTCTTTGGGCAGAGTGACATCCTCCAGAGGAAAATTCTCAAATTGTTTATCCATGGGATTTTTGGCATTGGGGTTGGATATTGTCCAGATATCGGTTTCTTCATCCATCTCCTGAATGTTATTCTGGTAATCCAGATACCCATCAACCTGTTCATCATTAATTGCCTTAGCAAGCCGATTTGCTACCACTGCCGCCTGTTTCAACATTTTCTCACGGTAATTTTCCATGGTGGCACTTTCATACAAATTCATAAAAATAAGACCCACCAGTACGGCAAAAAGAGTAAGTACAAGGGCATAATTAATATAGACCTTAAAAAAAAGCCTGTTAAAAGGCTTGCCCTGCAAATTCTTATCCATTTATACTCCTTTCGTGAACATCTGATTCTCATAAACATTCCTGAATATAACCATTTACGAAAGGGGTATGAAAATATAATTTTACGAAAATTATATTTTTCATGACCCCGTAAAAGCAGTTTTCTAAGAGTATTATGACTCTTCTATTTCGAATTTATAGCCCACTCCCCAGATAGTCTTAATATTCCAATCGGGGTGCTCTATGGCGTCCAGCTTTGCCCTAAGGCGCTTTATATGGGAATCCACTGTCCTGCTATCTCCAAAATAATCAAATCCCCACAAGCTGTCCAGCAGATTATCCCTGGTAAAAACCTTATTAGGATTTTTCGCCAAGGTCCACATGGTTTCTATTTCTTTTTTCGTAAGTGACATCTTATTTCCATTTATATGTAGGGTATATTCATCCAGATTTATTGTCATACCGCATACGGTAATGATATTCCCTGCCTTTACTTCCTTCTCTGCCTTGGTCATTCTTCGGAGCACTGCTCTTACTCTTGCCATGACCTCACTAGGACTAAAGGGTTTTACTATATAATCATCGGCACCGATATCAAGTCCCATAATTTTTTCAAAATCTTCGCCTCTGGCTGTAATTAACAGAACGGGTACATTAGATACTGCCCGTATCTTTCTGCATACTTCATAACCGTCTTCCTTAGGCATCATAACATCTAAAAGCACCGCTGACGGGCTGAATTTTTCGAATAAACGAAATGCTTCTTCCCCATCATTTGCTATAACCGGTTCCAATCCTTCTTTTTTGGAATACGCTGACAAGACATCCGTTATATCCTGATTATCATCGGCGATTAGTATATACTGCATTTCTTTTCCTCCAATATCCTCTAAGCTTTTGTCTTCGTAATTCGCTCCATATACATTTTATTATATCTGTGTTCCCAGTTAAAAACAAGTGGAAAAGTCAGTCTATAAAAAAACGTAATGTCCGTAAGAAAAAATTAATATTTTGCCATGATTCTGACAAATTAATAGTTTATTTTAATTCTGTACATAATAAGGTACAATTATTTCTCTCTATGTAGTTCTCCGAATTTCATAGATATTTTGAAAACAGGTCGATATTGTTTATCAGGTTATAGAAAGCCACCTTTACTTCCTATACCAAGGCCTGTCCTAGGAGGATATTGCCATGAAAACGAATTTATGGAAGAAGTGCCTTTTGGCATTTGGCATGTTTTTATTTTTGTCTGTGCTATTGCCGCCCGTATTCGGTAGTAATGCAGTTGCCAGTGCCTCAACCGTTGACGATGACCAAAACAGCATTAAATTAAATGTTAAGAGTAAGTCCCTTGTAAAAGATTCTACTTTCAATTTAAAGCTTTATAATGTTACAGATAGCCAGAAAGTATCCTACAAATCAGGTGATTCATCAATTGCCACTGTGGATGATTCCGGTACTATTACCGCTACAGGGTTTGGAACAACTATTGTTACCGTAACTGTAAAGGATGGTACAAAAACAGCCGCCGCTTTGGAATGTGAAGTTACCGTAGGCCCTCCGGCATTAAGTGTAAAGCTTACTAAATCCGAAATAACTCTTGTAATAGGAGATAAAACTTCCTTAACAGCTATTTTGAAACCGAACAACACCGTAGAAGAAGCCAGATTTTGGAGTAATGATTCCTCCATTGCATCTGTTAGTGTGGGCGGAAGAGTATCGGCAAAAGCAGCAGGTGTAACTTATATCTTTGCCGCAATCGGAAATGGTAAATATGATTACTGTAAAGTTACCGTGTTAGAAAAATCAGAGGTAACCCCTACAGAATCTGCACAGTAAAATTTAAAATCAAAAATGTAATAAATGCACCTTAAGCTTGGAATTTATCCATGATCCTAAGGTGCATTTTTCTGTCTTCTTCCTAATGTGCAAGCTGGTACGGCATTACCGGTATCATTCCTATACCTCTTTATAATCCGCCGTTACTTCTTCGCTTTCTTCCTTGCTTTCCTTTTTTTCTTCCTTACCCTCTTCTTTGGATAAGCTCTTCTTGATATTATCCATGAAGTTAATACCGGTTACCGCTTCAATGGTTTCCGGAAGCTGTGTAATGATATCAGTCACATAACCGGATACTTTGGCAGCACCTGAACCTTCTCCATTACTGCCGCTGTCAATAATTACAATCTTCTCGGTCTTTGTCAGAGGTTCTGCTATGGAAGCTGCTATGTCAGGTAACTTTTCAATAATCATCTGGGTAATAGCGGCATCGTTATACTGCTTATAAGCTCCTGCCTTCTTCACCATGGTCTCGGCTTCCGCGGTACCTTTTGCAAGGATAGCGGCAGCTTCCGCTTCACCCTTAATCTTAATAGCTTCTGCTTCTGCCTCTGCTTTGATCTTGATTGCCATACTGGCTGCTTCTGCCTCTTTTAATTCCGAGTACTTCTTAGCATCTGCTTCCTTACCGATACGGTAATTCTCAGCATCTGCTTCTTTATTTACGGTAGCAAGCAATTCTTTTTCACGTCTGATGGCTTCTTTATCCTGAATTTCTGCTTCCTTTTCCTTCTTGGTCAGCTCTACCAGCATGGCGGTTTCCGTTACTTCTTTATCCACCTTATTTTTCTGGATTTCATAGGCAGAGTCTGCTTTCGCCTTTACTGTTTCCTGCTCCTGGCGATATCCCTGAATCTTTAATTCTTTTTCTTTATTCGCTTCCGCTACATGAGTTTCAGCGACAATTCTTGCTTCTTCTCCTAGTCTCTCTGCTTCTGCTACCTTAATCTTTGTTTCTCTTAAAGCTTCTGCTTCCGCTATGGCTGCGTTCTTTTTTACCTCTGCTATACGTGGTTTACCAAGAGCTTCCAGATATCCGTTCTTATCCGATATATCACGAATTGTAAATGCTTTTAATTCTAATCCCATGCTGGCAAGGCCCATGGCTGCCACTTCCTGAACCTGGGAAGCGAACTTTTCCCTATCCTTATAAATCTCTTCCACCGTCATCTTGGAGATAATTTCTCTTAGCTTACCTTCCAGTACATCTTTCGCAGTATCTTTTATGATTTCGATTGTCTGCTGCTCCCTGCCGGTGTTAAACTGCTCTACAGCATTTAGGATACTTTCCTTATCACTCTTTACCTTAATAACTGCAACACCGTCTGCCCGGATATCAACACCCTGCTCTGTTCTGGCTCCCTCCGTACGGATTTCAATTTTCATATTTTCCAAAGAAATCTTATCCGCTCTTTCCAATAACGGTATTACAAAACCACCGCCACCGGATATTACTCTTTTCCTAAGACCGGTCACTACAACCGCCTTATCCTGGGGAACCCTTTTCCAGGTAGTCGTAATCACCAGGGTGACCAGTACAACCGCAGCGACTATAATTCCCGCAATAATGATACCTTCATACATTCCCTTAATCCTCCTATTAATACGTACTCCCACAGCTTTACATCCTGTAAGCCATGGTTTCCAAATCTATATCAGATATCCAAGAACCACTTCTTGACATCAGATATTCTCTGTTGATGTAACATAATACACATACCCTTCAATCCAGCAGATGGCTACATTTGCTCCTGCTTTTAACTCTCCTCCGTCGATGGATTTGGCCGGGGAGGTATAACTGTTCCCGTTAATGGTATATCTTATCTCTCCAAAACCATTTGCCGGGATGGTTTCCGATACTGCCGCCGGAAGTCCTATCAGGTCGTGTGCTTCCGGTGTGCTGGTATTCTGTGCTTTTTTAAGAGGTGTAACAATAAAATGCTGCATTAAATAGCAGATAATGACCCCAGCCACAACTGCGATTAAAAGGTCAATAATCCACATCAGTCCCGGAACGTACTCTGTTAACAACCAGCCTATTCCGCCAAAGATTGTGGAAAATAAGACTGCTACAACAGGACTTATGGGCAGCGCCAGGGGACTTCCTGCAAAATCCAGATTGAGTCCGTCAACCCCTGCAATATCAAAAACACTTCCCAGCAGAAGGGATAAAATTATTAAAGCAATACCTACAAAAAAACACACCTGGAATAGTAAAAGCACCTTAACACCTCCTGTATGAAACTATCATACTACTCTCTCATTAATACCATATTACACAGATATTAGAATTAGATTAGAAATATTCTCCATAATATTGTACTAAATATGTTCCTTTATGTCAATTTTAACCACTTGATGAGTTTATGGCAAAGGTTTAGGTATTGGGGACGGACGATGAACGGAGGCTTGTTATGCAGCTTTGCTGCTCAAGAACCCGTATTCCACTAAAGCGCCAGGAAACATAGCAGACAGTCAAATCAGTGCCAAACTCGCTGCGCTCAGACAATGGCACAGATTTTCCTTGCTATGTTTCCTGCCGCTTAAGTGTCATAAGGGT
>JAEXGM010000010.1 GCA_023450835.1 Bacillota bacterium
GAAACGAATATTTCTTGACCAATATATGCTTTCGAATTATAATTGCAGTATAATTAGTTCAATGAAAAAACTAATTGAATTTCAAAATAATACTAACCAATTAGAATATTTTTTAGCAGAAAAGGAGAAAAAATGAAGAATATGCCGGAATTAAAATTGGGGATTGTAGCGGTAAGCCGTGATTGCTTTCCGATGTCATTATCAGAAGGAAGGAGAAAAGCGGTAGTAGAAGAATTCAGTAAAAAGAATGTTATCTATGAATGTCCGGTCGTAGTAGAAAGCGAAGTGGATATGAAAAAAGCTCTTGCAGATTTAAAAGAAGCTTCTTGTAATGCATTGGTGGTTTATTTAGGTAACTTTGGACCGGAAACACCGGAGACATTGCTGGCAAAATATTTTGATGGTCCGGTTATGGTAGTTGCAGCGGCTGAAGAAACCGGAGATAATTTAATACAGGGACGTGGTGATGCTTATTGCGGAATGTTAAATGCAAGCTATAATCTGAAGCTCAGGAATATTAAGGCTTACATACCGGAATATCCGGTCGGCGATGCAAAAGATGTGGCAAAGATGATGGAAGAATTTATTCCGATTGCAAGAGCAATCATCGGATTAAATAATTTGAAAATCATCAGTTTCGGACCTCGCCCTCAGGATTTTCTTGCCTGTAATGCACCAATCAAACAATTATACAATCTGGGCGTGGAAATTGAAGAAAATTCAGAGCTTGATTTATTTGAAGCATTTAATAAGCATGCAGAAGATAAAAGAATTCCCGATGTTGTAAAGAGCATGGAGGAAGAGCTTGGAGCTGGAAACAAAAAGCCAGAGATTCTTCACAAACTTGCACAATACGAACTTACGTTGCTGGATTGGGTAGAAGGACATAAAGGTTCCAGAGAATATGTTGCAATCGCAGGAAAATGCTGGCCGGCCTTCCAGACACAGTTTGGATTTGTACCCTGTTATGTAAACAGCCGATTGACCGCCATGGGGATTCCCGTATCCTGTGAGGTTGATATTTATGGCGCCTTAAGTGAATTCATAGGTACTGTTGTATCCGAGGATACGGTAACATTACTTGATATAAACAACACAGTTCCAAAGGATATGTATGAGTCTGAAATCAAAGGCAACTACAACTATAAGCTGAATGATACTTTTATGGGATTCCATTGCGGAAATACGGCAGCCGGAAAATTATCTTTCTGCTCGATGAAGTATCAGCTGATTATGGCAAGAAATTTACCGGAAGAAGTTACCCAGGGAACTTTGGAGGGAGATATCGTTCCGGGAGATATTACTTTCTTCAGACTTCAAAGTACGGCGGATGCAAAGCTTCGCGGATACATAGCACACGGAGAGGTATTGCCGGTTGCAACCCGTTCCTTTGGTGGAATCGGTATTTTTGCAATACCGGAGATGGCAAGATTCTACCGCCATGTATTAGTAGAAGGGAATTATCCTCATCATGGTGCCGTAGCTTTCGGACATTTTGGAAAGGCATTGTATGAAGTATTTAAATATGTAGGGGTAGAGGCAGAAGAGATTGGCTTTAATCAGCCAAAGTCAATGCTGTATAAAACAGAAAATCCATTTAATTAATTCCAAAGGTGTTATTTTAAACCAAATAAGCTCTTGTCAAAGGTCTGTATAAGCCTGACAAGGGCTTTTATTTTGCTTAAATATACTTATAATTATAGAAATTACATTATTTATTAATTTTATATATGTTTTTATAGTAGTTTTTAATGATAATTTAAATTGTTAATTTAAAAAGAATACGATATAATAGGGCTAGTATAGTACCAAGTTAGTCGGTGCTGGTTTTCTGTAGCATATTGGAATTACATCGGAGGATACCATGGATAGAAGGAATTACTCAGATTTGGGTGAAGAAATCAGGGATATAGTTCAAAGTGCGGTAAATACAATGGACTTTCATCAATTGAATAGAGATATTGGTAATACGGTAAGAGGAGCCCTGGATGAAGTGCGCCATTCACTGGGAACAGGGTATGGCGGTTACAGACAGAATAATCCTGACGGTGTCGGAGAGAACTGGAATCCGAACAATGGCAGAAGAGATTACCACCGGGATAGAGAGTACCGCCGAGAGGAAAGACATCAGAACAGAGAATATAGATGGGATGCCGGCAGTCAGAGCGGACAAGCAGCTTCGGGCAATCCGCAGTATCAGCAGCAAGCTTATGGGCAGCAGAGTAACAGGCAGTACCAGAGTTCTGCCCGGCAGGGGAACGCAGCCCAGCAGGGAAATGTATCCCTGCAAAGAAATGCGTCCATGCAATCAAATACTGCTTTAAGTAAGCAGTCGAAACCGTTTCCCTGTGAACCCGTTGGCAGGGTGTCCGGAATATTGCTGACCGTATTCGGTAGTATCGGGTTTGGAGCATTCGGTATTGGGGCTGCCGTTTTAGCAATCATAGGACAAGCCACTTCAAATTTGGGACTGTTTGGAACCATTTCAATGGGATTGATTCCTTTCTTTGGACTCAGCTGGTGTATGATGGCCATAGGCGGAACGGTGCGTAAGCGTTTGGCCAGGTATCGGCGCTATATTGGATTATTTGGAGGACATGCCTACTATTCCATAAAAGAGCTGGCCGCCGGAGTTGGTCAGAGTCCGAAATTTGTATTAAAGGATCTCAGGAGAATGATATCAATAGGGATGTTCCCGGAAGGCCGTATTGATGACCAGGGAACCTGTGTGATGTTAAATCGAGAGACTTACAGCCAGTACCTGGAGCTGCAGAAGAATATGCGTATTCAGGCTGAAGACAGAGGAAAGTTGCAAAACAAGCAGGAGAATAAAGGAAACAGCGAGGTATCTCCCAATCAGGCGACGGAAAATCAGCAGGTAAGACAGGCTGTTGACGCTGGATTGGCATGTATACAGGAAATCAGAGAGGCCAATGATGCCATACCGGGTGAAGAGATATCCAGAAAATTAGACCGGCTGGAAGATGTAATCGGCAAGATATTCAGACATATTGAACAGCACCCGGACCAGCTGGACGATATCAGAAAATTTATGGAGTATTATCTTCCTACTACATTAAAATTAGTACATGCTTATAAGGAATTTGATAAGCAGTCCATACAGGGCGAAAACATTACTTCGGCGAAAAAGGAGATTGAAGAGACTTTAGATACCATCAATCTTGCCTTTGAGAATTTATTGGACAGCCTTTTTGAAGATGCGGCTATGGATGTGTCCGGTGACATATCTGTCCTGGAAACCCTTCTTGCCCAGGAGGGTCTGACAAAAAAGGATTTTGTATCAAAAGAATAAATGGAGGAGAAACAGATGAATCAGGAAACACCTACCTTAACCTTTGAACCTTCCCTGGAGCTGGCGACAGAACCGGCATATCCGGAGATGGTAGAAACCAAACAGGAGCCGGCGGAATTTGATGAAAGCAGTCTTTCACTGGAAGAAAAGAAGATGGTGGAAGATTTTGCGGATAAGATTGATTTAACGAAGTCCAATCTGGTACTGCAGTATGGTGCCGGTGCCCAGAAAAAAATTGCAGACTTTTCGGAGACTGCCATCAACAATGTAAAGACAAAAGACCTTGGTGAAATCGGAGAGATGCTTTCAGGCGTTGTTTTGGAATTAAAGAATTTTGACACGGATAACGATGAAAAAGGATTTTTAGGACTTTTTAAAAAAGGTGCCAACAAAATCAATGCCATGAAGACAAAATACGATAAAGCAGATGTGAACATCAATAAAATCTGTAAGGCATTAGAAGAGCATCAGATTCAGCTGCTTAAAGATATCTCCATGCTGGATAAGATGTATGAGCTTAATAAGACTTATTTCAAAGAGCTGTCCATGTATATTCTTGCGGGAAAAAAGAAGTTAGTGCAGGTTCAGAACGAAGAATTGCCAAAGCTGGTAGAGAAATCCAACAGAAGTAATCTTCCGGAGGATGCCCAGGCTGTTAATGACCTGGTTGCTGTTATCAACCGGTTTGAAAAGAAAATCCATGACCTGGAACTTACCAGGATGATTTCAATACAAATGGCTCCCCAGATACGTCTGGTGCAGGGAAGCGATACCCTGATGACGGAAAAGATACAATCTACTCTTGTAAATACTATTCCTCTTTGGAAGAGTCAGATGGTATTGGCCCTTGGAGTAGCTCATTCCGGACAGGCAGCAAGAGCCCAGAGAGAAGTTACGGATATGACGAATGAACTTCTTCGTAAAAATGCTGAAACTCTTAAGATGGCGACTATTGAAACAGCAAAGGAATCTGAAAGAGGTATTGTCGATATTGAAACTCTCAAGATGACCAATGATTCTTTAATTACAACGCTGGATGAAGTGCTTAGAATTCAGACAGAGGGCCGCCAGAAGAGAAAAGAAGCGGAAGTAGAGTTAAACCGCATAGAGGGAGAACTTAAGAAAAAATTGCTGGAGCTTAGAGCCTAGCAGGAATTATTGAAAGGCATAATTCCTGCACAAGTTTGCGCCTGCGAAATCCTCGG
>JAEXGM010000174.1 GCA_023450835.1 Bacillota bacterium
AGTGAATCTTTAATTATCTGTTCTCTTTGTTCTCTTGTGGTATTTTTTATTAAGAATTGATCCATATCGCACCTCCTTGATATTTGCCCTAATCATAGCAGATTCCGATTTTATGTGCAACTGTAAAGAGCACCTTATTTTTCATAATCTAACATTGCGAATATACTCTAACTTATAAACCTTCTCTATAAGTGCAAAAACATTTCGACATTTTTATACAAACACATCATAATATACCTATCACACATTAAGGAGCATATTTACATGTTTAATTTATCTGATTTAATAAGTAATTATTTGGTTTATTGTGAGTATCAAAAGAATTTGGATAACAAAACTTTAAAAGCCTACCGCATCGATTTAAAGCAATATAACAATTATATAGATAAGAACGTTCTTAATATGAACTCAAAAACCAGCATTAATAGTTATATTAACTACATGCATAATCAATACAAGGCCAAATCAATAAAACGAAAACTGGCAAGTATTAAGGCCTTTTACCGCTATCTTGAATTTGAAGAGATACTAGATGCTAACCCCTTCAATAAAATTGATATAAAATTAAGAGAGCCTCAAATACTTCCGAAAACAATCCCCTTGCGTACTTTACAGATATTCCTCTCAACCATGTATCAATATAAGAATCAAGTTATAACAGAATACCAAAAGCATACCTTATCCAGAGATATCGCCGTAATAGAATTACTGTTTGCCACAGGAATCCGTATTTCAGAATTATGTTCTCTTAAACCATCTGATATAGATTTAGATAATCAAAATGTATTGATCTATGGCAAAGGCTCCAAGGAAAGAATGATTCAGATAGGAAATCAGGACGTTATTCATGCACTAACAGAGTATCAATCGAAATACCAGCATGAAATTGAAAATTGTGGATTTTATTTTGTCAATCGGCTAAATCAAAAACTCTCAGAACAATCTGTTCGTTTTATGATAAAAAAATACTCCGATATGGCCGCAATAACTCAACACATTACCCCTCATATGTTTCGTCATTCATTTGCTACATTACTTCTAGAGGAAGATGTAGACATACGTTATATTCAAAAAATGCTTGGGCATAGTTCTATAACTACTACTCAAATATATACGCATGTATCTATTACAAAACAAAAAGATATCTTAATGACAAAGCATCCTAGAAATTTTATGGCGATGAATCATGGATAATATACAATTATCCTTTATTATTCATGTTAAATTATTGAATTGGATAGTCAGAAATAAAATAGCGAATCATTAAAATTATGAGGTGAAAAATGTTTGATTATTCACAAGTCGATTCGAGAACATTTGAAGTGCTTGCTCAATGCTATCTAAAAAGTAAATACCCTGATTACGAATGGGTGCTTACACCGCCTGGGAATGATGGAAATAAAGATATTTATTGTAAGTATAAGGTTCTAAATCAAAACTTTGAATATTGGGCAGAAGCAAAATTTACAAAAAGTATAAATGCACACACCTTACTGAAAGGGCAGTTGGATCCTACATTAATCTCTGCGCTTTTATATCCTAAGCAAGTGTCGATTTGTTTTATTAGCAACAATAATATGACAGAATCATATCAATATCGATTAAGAGATTTTAAAATTAAAACCAATATTGGAATTGAATTAATACTAAAAGAGGAATTTGAACGTTGGTTAATAAACAATCCGGAAATATTGGATGAATACGGCATAAAAGCTGTAGCTATTGAAAACCAAAAAGAAATAAGTGACTATCAAATTTTATCTGCTACTATTACTGATATTTTTAATTTTAATCAATACAAGATAGAGACCCATTTAATCGAAAAAAACGTTTATTACTTATATATTATTTTGGTAAGTGCTGTTGATGTACTCAATGTTCAACTAAAGATAAATGGATTTATATCTCAAAATCGTTCCAAATCATTGGATAATCCAGACGATTTTGCAATTAAAGAAGGGAAAAATATATATAAGTTTGAAATAGTCCCCCTGCAGTCGGCTAATTTAGATATGAAAATATGTTTGCTTAAAGATGGAGAAATCTTGACCTCATACATATTGTCTGACTTAACTATTATATCTAATATGGATGTATCTTTGTCATACATAAAGCAGGAGAAATATTTGGTCGAAATTTCTCAATTGGTATTAGAATCAAACGGACATAATTTTCTAATTCCCGTTCTTGGGAATGGATCGACCGGTAAAACAAAATTAATGCAATACTTGTATACAGAATTAAATAATAACAACAACGTAATTATGTTCTCCTTCAGCGGAAATGAATATTTGGATATAAAAGTATTGATACAAATACTTCTCTTTTTTAATATTGGAAATATATTTGAATATAGCAAAGAAGCACTTCTTCTACAATTGGATATTCTTACAAGTCAAGAACAAAAGATTTATTATGTACAATTGATAAATGGCTATTTTGATTCTCCTGGAACCTGTATTAGTTATTTAAATAGTAAAATATTATCACAGGATTTTCCATTAATTTATCCTGGACATACGAATATTCAGCAAGTAGTAATACTAGATGATGTTCATAAAATTAGCAATACGTTATTAGAGATTTTTAGGATTTTTGTTACTCAATTCTTGAAACTTTCCAATAACCAAGCTTTAATAATTGCTTGTCGTGAGCATTACAAAGGGTTTTCTGTCGATTTCGATAGTTTTAGAAAAGAATGGATAAAACCTTACTTGCTGGAAGGTCTTACGAAAGAAGATAAGTTAAATACTCTTAGTTACTATTTTTCATTTAATGGCGATATAGATTTTAACAGAGCTACAGATGATTTAATTGTTTTTGGTAATATTTTAAGAAAAAGTTTAGAGCAGAATAAAAATAATGTAGCAGATCCCATTTATAGGGATACAAATTTAGCTCATTCATTTGAAGATCCTCAAGTTGTAAACAATTTTCTTTACAAAGAACAGCTACATCAATTATCGGAATATTATGATGTTATTGAGTGTATTTATTATATAAACTTTGGCATTGACTATATAGAATTGACTCAATATTTTTCTTATGAAAAAATAGATTTTTTACTTGAGCGTAAGGTGTTTAAACGAATCGGTAAAAAGATAGTTCCATTTCATGATTATTATGTAAAGGCATATTTTGAAGATAATAAACTTTCTAATGACACTATTCATATAATAAAGAAAATGTGTGATGAATCTAAGTCAAATGACCAAAAGTATTTATTTTTATCCCTCCTAATTCAAAGTGGATATAATGTTTATACTCAGGTTGAAGAAGAAGCGCACAAGTTGGAATATTATTACTTCAATATAACGGATTACTACAAAGCATACATATTGGCGAAAGCATTCAAAAAATATATAAATTTTGATGAACAACTATCCTATCAAGAACTATATGACATGTTTATATTAGCTATATCTTCGGGCTTTTTTAAGGAAGCTTCTAAAGTAAGGAAACTATATGACGACGTAATTAAATATAGCCGTTTATTGATTGCGGATAGTTCTGTTCAAGGGACTGTATTTCGTGCACAATCAGAGGTAATTAACATCGATTATTGGGAGTTGAACTTAAAAGACTTGGCGGATACCATAGATAAGACAATAATGCAAATTCCAATGATTTCAAAGAATACGCCTGAAAATTTGATGTGTGCTTATTTGAACCTGATTAACCGAAAAATGGTTGTTCAACTAATCTTAGAAAATTATGAGCTAGCAGATGAAATTTTTAAGAATGATTATATAATAAATAAACAATTAGATAGGACGGATTATATAGGCTATTTGTATATGGATTATTCAAAAGGGTTCTATAATTGTGAGTTAAGAAAAGCTCTAGAATATATGCAAAAAGCACAGAGAATTTTTGAAAAATTAGGTACAGAGCATAGACGTCTTTTAGATTGTAACTGCGAAGTAGCATATTTAAAATGTCTTAGGGATCAAGATCAAAGTTTAGAAGAATTAGAGAGTGCATCAAACGCACTATATCAGTCACAATTCATCGAATTATATTCAAAAGCAAAACTAAAATTAGCTGCCATAAAGATCGTAAGAGGAGGATATTCAAAGGAAGAAATAGAACACGATATTTATATATCGAAATATGTGTTAAGTTATTCATTTACTGGGCGTTTGGCATTGCTATATAAAATGATAAAAAATGCATTTTTAATTTATTCAAATAGAGCAAATGAAATTGAAGAATTAACGCCCGAAGAAATGAAAAAAATAAACTTGATGGGACGTGATTATCAAAGAGTATGGGACCATAATACGAAAGGTCTGAAAAAATCTTTTGCATTTCTTACTGAGCACTCCATACCCTATGTTTATATTTTAGATACACGAATTTGGTAGTTTCTCCAGAGTAGTCTAGTTTGGCTATTCTGGAGCTTTATTATAATAAATCTATAATATGTTTTACATTTCCATTTGAATCTATGACCAAATCATTTTTATTATTTCTCATACATATCCATAATTTATTTTTTTTTAATTGAGTATAATTATCACATAAAAATAATAACGGAGTGAGTGAATTTATAAAAGCATGCGGAAGGAGCGAAAAAAATTCGACCTGTCCTTTTTGAAAAAAGAGTAAACTTTCGCTTATTTTTATTCCTGCATTTTTTACTTCTGTGAGCAAATCTAAAGAAGTTAATTGAATTCCTATATAATAATTATTGTATACATCTTGAGGTATGTATTGCTGTATAAATTCCACATAATCATTTTTTATGATATTTGAACATCTACACCAAAAATATGGGATTTTCTGTTCTTCATCGAATGTTGTATTTTTGACAGCTACACTTCTGACATGATAAGCATGTAAATATGGGATAAGAGCACATTTATATCGCTGGCTGATTTTTAAAATAAGTTCAATCCCTTCATAACCATTATAATAGAATTCGTCAAAACCGCCAGCTTCATAAAATTTTTTTTTGTCTATTATACAAAAAGCAAGTGTTAAAGCCTGCCGAATTATTGGTTCTTGCTTAGTTATAATATCAATGGTATTATTTTCCAATAAATGTTTATTAAAATAGGTTGCAAAAATATGTCCAGCACTTTGAATACGTTGCGTTTGTGGATAAAGTAAAAGTGGTTGAAAAGCTGCAAACTTTTTCTGGTAATATATTTTAACTAGTTGTTCTAATATATCATCGTTTATAATTACATCCGAATTCATGAAAATCAAGCAATCCGTTGTGCTATTTTGGACCCCGATATTATTAGCTTTACCAAATCCACTTTTATTTTTTAAAGGAATTAACATATCAATCATTCCATTTTGAGCTAATTTGTTTATGTATTCCATGGCTTTAATATCCGGGCAACAATCGTCAATAACTATAATTTCAAAAAAATCTTCAGGTATATGTAAAAATAATATTTCAAAAAAGTTGCTAACAATTGCAAAAGTATTGTCTACAGAAATAATTATACTTGCTCTCTTCATTTTGCCCTCCTTTGTTTCTTCTAACCAGCTTAATTGCTTATTGAGTATTTAATAAGATAAAAAATCTCTTTACTTTTTCAATAGAAATTTTTAGTCAATCGATTTTAGATTAACGATTTTGCATTATTGAAGGATAATTGTATATTATCCTTTATCTATATAGTATAACATATTTTGTCATTTTTCCAAGTATTTTATATAATAATTTCAAATACAGATTAGATAATTTATCCAGCTATGCATAACAACACTCCTCCTCTACCTTTTCCTCCACCTCAAAAGAAAAGAAGAATTAGTTATCACCGCTACCGAACCTACATTATGTACCAGCGCTCCTACTACCGGTGACAACACGCCGGTTATAGCAAGCACAATAGCAATAAAATTCAATATCATAGAAGCCGCCAGGTTAATATTGATTGTTTTCATCATTTGCTTTGACAAGGTCAATAAATGAGGCAATTCTTTGATGTCATCACTGATAAATACCA
>JAEXGM010000217.1 GCA_023450835.1 Bacillota bacterium
ATCCAAAAATGCCTGAACCTGAGTGATTAATTCCTTACGTACATTTTCCAGACCGGCATCTTCTGCTGCCGCATGCCACTCGTCAATCTTAGCAGCAGTCTTATCGCCGTACAGCGCATATCTGGTCATTAACTCACTGCTGAGCGCGGTGATACCAGCTACCTCTGTTTCTACGTTACTGGTGTTAAAGGTGAAACCGGAAAGAAGGCTCTTCTTATAGGTAGTCGGGTCCATGGAGTAGTTATAATACTTGGATAACTGCTCGTCTTCCCTGTAAATCTTATTTGCTCTCACATAAGAAGGGTTAAGTGTAAGAGAATATACCGGCATAGTATAGTGTGTGGAGCTGTCTTCATTGATGAATTCCATACCGTCATCGCCTACTGCCTTCCAATCATCTCCTTCAATACCATAAGCAAATAATTCGTTATGTTCGCGGGTACCAAACATCCAATCCAGGAAATACATGGTGGCATCTACCTTATCGGACCATTCCGGAATTACCAGTTCATTATTTGTCTTCATAGAGCTGACAATAGCACCGGGTTTCAGATTTCTCTGATCTGCCTCTGTTACATAGAACCCAAGGGATGCATCCGGATATTTATCCTGCAGTGTCTTTAACTGGCTGGGGAATTCTGATAAGCCGCAGTACTGTACTGCCGCGTCCTTGGTTACGGTGCTGCCGGAATCCACGCCACGGTTCGGGTCTAAAACATCAGACCATTTTGATACTCTGTCCAGTTCATAAGCCTTAATAAAATCGGTGTTATAGCCCTGGGGCATTTTTGCAAATTCTTCTGCGGAATCACCCATTACCACCGCATTTAATACCTTTGTTCCATCTTCGCTGATTCCTACATAGAAGGGAGTTTCTTCTCCGAAGGGCTGTGTTGCATCTACCCAGTACACATTGTTAAGAGCACCTGAGTATCTGGCACTGTCATTATAGAAGAATCCGCCCCACATGGACCAGCCGATCATATCCGGCTCATTGGCAAGAACAGTCTGAATATAAGTTTTCAGGGAAGCATCGTCTGTAATTTCAGGGCAATTATACTTCTTTCTTAAGTCTTCCCTGTATGCCAGTCCTCTGATTTCTTCAAAGCTGGTAGCCAGAGGAACCTGATACAGTACCTGCTGATATTCACCATCGTCATTCTTCACCGTAGTCTTAGCGGCATCAATATAGTCCTCTGAAAAAGCTGCCTTTAACCCGGGGAAGGCATCGTTGTTAAAATATTTTGTGATGTCTGCAAATAATCCCTGCGAAATATAACCGTCCAGTCCCTGCCAGGAACCGCAGAATAACAGGTCATAGTCTTCCTGGGCAGTCATGGCCATCTGAAGCTTATCTACATAATCCGCTCCCGTGACATAAGAAAAGTTCAAATGAATCTTGCTCATAATCGGGTCGTCCTTGGTAAGCTCATCATATTTTGCAATTACCTTATCAAGGTTGGTATATTCATTCATAACCCTGATATTCAACGTAACATCCTTCATGGAAGCACCGATTTTCTCACGGTCGCCTGCTCCGTCTGTGGCTGCCTCTCCTGTGGCTGCCGGAGTACCTGTAGTGCTGTTAACATTTTTGGAACTGTCTTCGCTTTTTTTACAGCCTACCGCGGTAAAGAGCATAACCAGTACCATCATTACTGCAATAATTCTTTTCATCATAATCCTCCTATACATTATTCTTTATCTTCATACGCAGCAGATAAGCTTTTACTGCCACGAATAAATTCATAACTTAACGGTATTTCGTCTTAATCCGAACCTTCTGCGTCTTCCTTATCCCTTAATCGCACCCACCGTTAAACCTGAGGTAAAGTATCTCTGGGCAAAGGGATAAACCAATACTATGGGTCCAATGGCAACCACTGTGGTAGCCATACGCAGGGTAAATTGCGGGACATTTCCTACGGCAACACCCGTGGACCGGGCCATTTCCTTCATAGCCTCCACCGTATTTAACATATCCATCAATAAGTACTGCAGGGGATACAAATCCCTGTTGTTTGTAATGTACAATCTGGCATTAAACCATTGATTCCAGTAGGAGAGCGCATAAAACATGCTAATTGTTGCAATTCCCGGAACAGCTACCGGAAGTACGACCTTCCACAGAATCTGCATGTCATTGGCCCCGTCAATATAAGCCGATTCCGACAGTTCCGTGGGCACGGTGTTAAAGAAATTCCTCATCAGAATCATATTCCAGGCACTAAAGGCCATGGGCAGAATCAGTGCCCAGATATTATCCGATAATTTTAATGTCTTGGTAATCAATAAATAGGACGGCACCAATCCTCCGTTAAACAGCATGGTGAAGTAAACAAAGAATATGATAGGGTTCCTGAATTTTAATTTTTTCAGAGAAAGAGGGTATGCCATGGTAACCGTTAAAAGCATACTGATCAGGGTACCGGCAAAGGTTGTAAAGATTGTTACCCCATAGGCTTTAAAAATCTGGCTGTCCCCAAGCACCATCTTATAAGCGGTCAGGGTAAAGTTCCTGGGAATCAGGGTATAGCCATATTTTGTTAAGTTTGCTTCCGTTTCAAAACTGTTTCCAAGTATCATTACAAAGGGGAACAGACAATACAGGCAAAACAGAGTAACAAATACATACACTATAATATCGAATATTTTTTCACCTTTTGATTTTTTGATTACTCTTTTACTTTTCTTCATGTTAACTCCTTTCGTGAATATCCAATCGTACATATAAAGAGGTTAAAAAATTGCCGAATCCGGGTCAACTTTTTTGGTAATGGCATTACTGAGCCAGATCATTACAAGTCCTACCAGGGACTGGAAGAAGCTGGTCGCCGTACTCATGCCCAAATTATTTAATTCCCGAAGTGCTCTGTATGTAAAGGTATCCACCACATCCGTCGTAGGGTACAGGAAGGAATTATCACGGACAATAGCATATATCATACCAAAATCTCCTCGGAAGATATTTCCGATACTCATTATGGTAAGCATGACAATCGTTGTTTTCAGCAAAGGCAGGGTAATCAGAAATACCTGCTTTACTCTGCTCGCGCCATCCACCTTTGCCGCCTCGTACATCTGCTGGTCAAAGCCAATAATAGCAGCCACATAAACAATACTTCCATAACCGGCTCCCTGCCATATCCTAAGAAGAACAAAGATTAGGGGCCAGGCTCCCGGCTCCCGGTAGAAATCATGCTTCACTCCTGTCACATGCTGTATTACATTGGTAACCGCACCGCCGCTGCCGATGATAGCCATAAGGCACATAGCAACTACCGTCCAGGAAACAAAATACGGAAAAATCGCTACTGTCTGGACAAGGCGGTTATACACCCTGTTCTTAATCTCAACGAACATCAGGGCTAACAGCAGGGAAAATACTGTTCCAAGAACAATAAACAGGACATTTAGAAATATTGTATTGTAAAACACTCTCCCAATATTTTTATAGCCAAACAAAAATTGAAAGTTCTTAAATCCGACCCAATCGCTTCCCCAAATGCCTTTTTTAAAGCTGAACTTTTTGAAAGCTATCAAAATTCCGTAGAGAGGCACATAGCTGAAAATAACAACCCATATCAGGGCCGGAAGTGTCATAGCATATAGCAGCTTATTTTTTCTCAGCTCAAAAAATCCCTCTTTCACGGACATATGTGTCTTAGCTTCTGTATTTCTTTTCTTCATACAAAACCTCCATTTGTGTGCTTTGCAGGCTGTCAGCCTCCTACCGCACACCTCAATTAAAAGTGGAAACTATCCTTCAAATCCCCATATTAGCAGACTCTGCTTGACATGTTCTTATTATAATTTTTGAGACGGGTGGTTTATAGGATAAAAAGGCAAGATAAAGGGTAATTTTAAAAACAGGAGCCCTCTTTTTACAAGAGGACCCCTGTTTTTATACAATGGGATGATTTTATTTTCCGCTGTATTCTTCCAGCTGCTTTTGTATCCTGGCAAGGTAATCGTCAAAACCTGCCTTTTTCAATTCCCTGCGAAGCTTTACCAGCCCTTCTTCATAATCAGCTGTCACCCCGCAGACCATAGGCTGGAAGGCTTCCTTCTTCACAGTCTCCAGCTTATTTATCTCCTGAAGAACAGGCGTCGTCTTAAGTGTAAAATTCACCAAAGGATTAACTTCGGCGGTGGTTTGTTTTATCAGCTGCTTCCGGTCGTAAACATCCAGTACCTCCTTCTGCCAGAGGGGGTTAACCGAAAGTTTCTTATAATTCAAATCCTCATCTACCGCCGCCGTCCATCCCGCATAATAATTATCAACAGAAATTGTGTCATAAGAAATGACCTCCTGATCCTGTTCATAGTGGATTCCCTCCACGCCGTAGCAGAGCAGATCATAATATCTTTTGTCCGTATGAAGCTTCTCCAAAAGTTTTATGGCAATTTCAGGGCTGTTGGTCTTGGAGGATATGGATAGTACGGAATTCTTCGTCAAAGAACCCAAATACAGCCTGGCGGAATCCAGCCTGTAATCAAAAAAACCAAATTTCCAGTCCGGATGTGCTTTATATAATTCCATGATATAATTGCTGGAACAGGACCAAATAGGTACATTGGTCTCGCAGGGTTTCTTATCTGCCAGCATCAGGTTAAGGCCTTTCGTTCCCTCATTATCGGAGGCCACCAGCATATCCGAAGCAATAATTCCGTCTCGATACCATTTTGCAATATACGAAAGGATTTCCTGGAATTCGGGTGTTTCTATCCTGCTTACAGGCTTTGTGGGATTATCCGCTTCCACCACCACAAAGGGTGTTTCCAGGGCGCTGGAAATCTCCAGGTATTTCCCCTTTGTCAATAAATCCCACAAAGCCATCCAAATCCGGTTGTCGGTAATTAAGGGCTCATCCTTATACTTTTGTTCTTTCTTGGCCCTGTAAAGATATGCCTCCATCGTATTAATATCCGTAATAGGCTCCAGATTCCATTTTTCCCTTAAGTCCTCCCGGTAGAAAAAACCTGAGCCGGTATTTGCTATTCCCATATTACTGTACTGAGGCAATCCGTACAGGGCACCGTTAATTTCGCATTGTTTTAGAGCATCCGGCTGCACGGAATCATAATGCTGCACCAAATCCGGCACCAACTTAAGGTATGGGTTAAGATCCAAAAAGGCATTCTTTGATACCAGGGTAAGATAATCGGAAAATACACCTCCCGGGATAAGGTCATACTCTCCCGAAGCCGTAGCAATATTAATCTGTTTTCTCTCATCCCCCCAGGGAATAAAATCAAACCGCAGAGTACATCCCAATTCCGGTATTGTAAGCTTGTCCAGCTCCTGATACAGGGTGTCCATGCCTTCTTCCGGAGGTGTTCCTATAGTAATTGCCTTAAGATTGATTATCTTACCGCTCACCCTGTCATTTTCTATCCCGTTGTCATGACCTGAATTATTATCCGGAAACAAAAATGTTATCAGTAAATACAGCCATATTGCCGCAACTCCCAAAATTCCGATTCGCCACAGCCATTTTAGCAGCACTGGCATTCTTATCCCTCCTGTTCTTTTATGATAGGAATTGTTATCATGATACAGGTGCCGATTCCCAAAGAACTTTCAATTGCAATAGGTATCGGCTGTTTATAAAACATTTCCAATCTTCTTTCGATATTTTCCAGTCCATAGTGACTGCCGCTGTTTGACTGCTCCTTTTCCTCCAGCCGCATGCCTCTTCCGTCGTCTGTCACACTTAAGGTAATCATATCATCTTCCATCCACCCGTTTAAGAGGATAACCCCTCTGGAATCCTCCTTTTCATTGATGCCATGGATAACAGCATTCTCCAAAAAAGGCTGCAAAGTAATCTTTGGAATCAGGCAGTCAAGAATCTCTTCCTGGATTTCCTCCTCATACCTTATTTTCCCCCTGAAACGCCTTTTTTGTATCTCCATATAGGCCTGGCACATCTTAATCTCGTCCCGTATGGTTATGATATCCTTTCCTTTGCTTAAGGTCTGTCGGTAAAACAAAGACATGGCTTGTATCACACTGCGGATATTATCTGTCTCTCCCTTTTGTGCCATCCAGTTAATCATATCCAGGGTATTATATAAGAAATGTGGGTTTATCTGAGATTGCAGTGCTTTTAATTCCGCTTCGTTCTTCTTTTGCCCTAATTTGTACTGCTCTCCCAGCAATTCTTCCACCTTTCCTACCATCTGGTTGTAGTGTACAATCAGCTGTCCTATTTCGTCCTCATAATCTTCCTGAATAATCAGCCTGCTGAGTGTCCCCTCCTGTACGGTAAGCATCTGCTTTCGCAGCAGGGCAATCCGATAGGTTATGGTTCGGGTAATAGGATATACAATAAACAGAAGGGCGCCGCATACCAGAGCATACAAGGTCATCATCCTGTGAACGGTGGTATCCACTATCTGGCTGATTGCGGTGACCGACACCAGAGAGACCAGATATACATTGGTATTCTCAATCACACTGCTTCGGGCATAATACTTTTTACCGTTCAAAGCAATGGTTTTTAAGCCTTCATCATTGCTGCTGCGCAGACTAAGGGGTATCCGGATAAGCTCCTTTGCTTTTGTATTAGCCGCCAGCAATTCTCCGTCTCCTGTCTCCAGATAGAGAAACTGTTCTTTATTGGAATCAATAAAAACCTTCTGGACACTGCCCTTATCCACCAGAACTGCCAGAACACCAAGAGAATCGTTATAATTATCCTCATTCCAGAGATTCCTTACAAGGGCAATATAGCTTCCCTTATCTATCCCCGATTTGTCTTCAAAGGGTACCCAGGTAGGCTTCCCTCTGTTCTTTTGAAGAGACGGGTACCAGCTGGCTTCCTCCGCCAGTCCAAGCTTTCTGTATCTTCCGTTCTGGCTGTTGGCTACCTTAAACCTGTCATCAATGTAGAATACAATGTTATTACTTTCAAAGCTCAGTTCCATTGCATAGGTATAAGAAGAGATCTTTTCAAAGAGGGCCAGCTGGTCCATCAGATCCATATCCCCTTCCTTCAGCTTTAAGGTAAGATTAACCGTATCGTTTACCGCTACCAGAGTGGATATGTTATGCACACGGCTTAGCCTGTCCTCCAGGGACTGGTACATCTGGTTATAGCCCTGGTTCATGGCATAGGTCTGCCGCTCCTGGGTCGCACCTCTTATTTCCCTTACAGAAAGACCAAAGGCCATTCCGAGAGGAAGAATAACACCGGCTATTATTAATATTAATATTTTCATATTGAGGGATAAATTCTGAAACCCTGTCTTTATATGTTTTATCATCATTTCCTGTTCCGATACTCCACCGGTGTCATGCCGGTCATTTCCTTAAATACCTTGGCAAAATAATTGGCATTGGCATAGCCGCATTTTTCTGCAATATCCGTTATTTTATTAAAATCACTTTCCAGCATGCGCTTTGCTTTCTCCAGACGATAGTTACTTAGATACTGCTTTAGGGTTACTTTTATTTCCTGCTTAAACAGTACATTCAGGTAGGTTGCCGTAAAATTCAAGTAAGAGGCTATCTCTACCACACTGAGATCAGGATTGGAATAGTTCTGGGCAATATAGTCCATGGCTCCTTTAATTATCCTGCTGTAGCGGGATACCTTCAGATATTTTTCCTCCAGTTTACTTATCAGGTCCTCCATAAAGCCTTTGATTTCACTCAAATAGTCAAATTCATGCACAAGGGTTCCAATATCTCCAAGACTTTCGAATTCCGTATAAGAATGAAACAGCTCAGGATAACTGCGGAATATCTCCATAATAAGAGACACCAGCAGGGTCTGTACCTGCTCCTTGCGGAAATACTTATGCAGCTTTAAATCTTCGAATAATTTTTTGTTCCAATGTGCAAGCTCCAGCGGCTCTTCCTTTAAAACCCCCATAAACTCACCAAATACACCAGGGTCAATGGAACGGTGGATTAGTATCTCATCATCCACATGAAACAGACGGCTGCTTTCATCATAAAAAGAGAGATTAAGTGCCAGCTCCGCTGTCTGATAGCTGTTATAAATATTGCGGACATTTTCCGTCTCAAAGCCTATTCCCAGCACTATCTCAGAAAAAGTCTCCAGAAAGCTTTGATACAGACTGCCCAAACGATACCTGTCAGCCTTTTTATAGGATAAAATAATAAAATACTTTTCTCCCTTTTCACAATCACACAACACTTCAAACCCTTTTTTCAAAAAGAAATCCTGTATCTTTCCTATAAGCGTTTCAGGGTTGTCCTGTTTTACCTTCATATAGGCTTCCAGGCAGACATAGCTGCCTTTTGAAGGGAAACCAACCTCCTTTACAAGCTCCGTTACTGCTTTGTCATTATTTTCTTTCAGTATAAGCAGATTAGCCAGCTTCTGCTGTTTTAATTCCTTTACATTTTCCGAAATAGTAAGGTTCCTTTTTCTTTCCTGGATTTCACCGGCCGCCTTTTTTACCGCTTCCTGTACTATACGGATATCAATGGGCTTTTCAATATAATCCACAGCGGAAAGCTGTATGGCATTTTTCAGGTATTCCACCTCCATGTATCCGCTCATAAAGATAATCTTACAAAAAGAATTCATACGCACCATTTCTCTGGCGAATTCCATTCCGTCAAGCTTTGGCATACGGATATCCGTAAGCACAATGTCGGGCTTAAACCATTTAGACAAATTCAGTGCTTCCATTCCGTTTCTTGCCTGCATGACTTCTTCTACACCAAGTTCTTTCCAATCTATTCCTTCCAGCAGACCTTCCCTGGTGTAATCTTCATCATCGACAATTAAAATTTTCATAAAAACATATCCTTTCCAACGCACCGCAAGATTGTTCCGAGGATTTCGCAGGCATAATCTTGTGACCTGTTACCTGTGTCTGCTTTCTAATATCCGCTTCTCCGTAATATATTTTGGCTTTTAACTTAAATTATACTACAGTTTCCTTCTTATAAACCATAGTAAAAAGCCAAGATTTCCAGTAAAAAAACAATCACAAAGTCCTGCAATCTCCGGCTGCTGCTAAAAAGGAGGCGGAAATTTATCCGGCCTCCTTTTTATATTCATGTTATTTTGTACGGTATTCCGTTGGTGAACAATTCTTAATCTTACGGAATACCCGGCTGAAATAAAAATAATCACTGAATCCGGAGATTTCCGCGATTTCATTGATTTTCAGATCTGTTTCAAGCAATAATTTCCCTGCATATTCAATACGCTTCTTGGCCAGATAATCGGTAAAGGTGCAGCCCATTTCCTTCTTAAAGAGCTGACTGAAATAGCTGGCATTAATATGGAACTCTTCCGAAAGCTGTGTAATGTTTATCTGTTTCAGATAATTGCATTCCAGATAACGAAAAATAGTCATAAAGGTTTTATTGGATATCTGGTTTTGGAAGGAAGTCTTCTGGTTCATTTCATTAAAATCAGTCTCCATCTGCTGCAGCAGTTCAAAGACATCCGGATACAGTTCACAAAGAATATCATATTCATAAATCAGTTCCTTGTCAGAATCCTTATTCTGGTTTGATATCCAGGAAGCATAAATATTCTGAAGATAAATAGCGAAATCCATGTTATATTCTCCATTCATAAACTTCTCTGAGATTTCCAGGATATATCTGCGGATTTTGTTGTAATCTTTATGCTCCAACTCCCTTTCCAGCGCTTGCAGCAAGGACTTGTCTTTTGCAATTTCCCTGTACCTGATAACCGGAGGACAGTCCTGTTCACAGAAATACTGATAGGCAGAGCTTCTTGCTTCCCTGATTGCCTTGGCAGTCTTATCATAGGCTGCAATTACTTTGCTGATTCCGACGTGAACGGAATTCTGAAAAGTATCCGTTATTCTTTTTGTGAAATCTTCAAGCTCCTCCTGTCTCACCAGGCAGATTATTTTCTGAAAGCCGGCGTTAAGAGTAAGAAGACTGCCCATAAGCTCCAGTCTATCTGTCCCAAGGATATATAGAGCATGTACCTGCATGCTATTGAAGTCGATTTCTTTCTTTTTGTAATACCCTTGCATATAGTTAAGCGCTTCTTCCGAGGTGCTTTGTATATAGTCTGAAAGGCAATTGCATCTTCCCCTGTCTTCTACCGATTCATCCAGCCTTTTTTTGATTCTTTTCAGGTATACGGATATTTCCCCGGCATCAAAGGGCTTCAGGCAATAGCCCTCCGCCTCCAGACGGATTGATTTCTGTATATAGGCAAATTCTGCATAGCCGCTTATTACCAGACAGTGAATACCCGGATATTCCGCTTTTATCATCTGAAGTAATTCCAGACCATTGATCTTAGGCATTTTGATGTCTGTAATAACCACATCCGGTTTCAATTCTTCTATCTGTGCAAGGGCTTCTTTTGCAGAGTAAGCACATCCGGCAATCTCAAAACCAAACTCCTTCCAATTCAATGTGGCCCGGAGGCTTTTTACTACCAGTTCTTCATCATCCACTAATAATATTTTATACATACTAATCCCCATCCGTATCGCAAGCCTGCAATACTGCTCCATAGAAAGTTTTTGCACATACTTACTTTATTCATCAAATTGCTGATGCCTTATTATTTTCTGATAGGGGAATCTTACAGATACACAAAAGCCATGTCCATCGGTTCCCTCAATATTGATTCCATATTCTTCTCCGTAAATATATTTTAACCTTTTATTCACATTACTGATTCCGATATGACTGGTTTTAGTGTTATCATTCATCATGCGAAGAAGTTCCTTCCTGCGCTCTTCATCCACCCCCGTGCCATCATCTCTGACGTAAAAATACAGGACTTCGTCAAGAAGCTCTCCCTCCAGCCATACGGTTATGGCGTCATTCTCTTCGATACCATGGATTACCGCATTCTCAATCAAAGGCTGGAGAATCATCTTTGGAATAGAAACTTCATAGATATCCGCTTTGATATTACAAATATAGTTTAATTTATCTCCAAATCTTTTTTTTTGTAACAGCATATAGCTGTTAATAACATTAATCTCCTCTTCCAAAGGCACAATATTTCCAAAACGCACACAATACCGGAACATCCTGCCCAGGGAATTAATCATCTGAAAGGTATTCTCCGCACTTTCATCCACTGCACACCCTTTAATAGTTTCCAGGGTATTGAACAAAAAATGGGGATTAATCTGGCTGTACATATATTCCAGTTCGGCCTGCCTTTTCGCCAGCTCGCTTTCATACAGTCTTGCAGAGGTATTCACCAGTCTGTGGTTTAAATCATTCATCTCTTCCATCATCCGGTTGAAGGTATCAGACATGACAATAATTTCAGCCGCACCTTTTAACCGGACAGGCTGCTTTATCATACGCAAGTCACCTTTGCCGACCTTATTCAGATAGTCCATAAACTGCCTTATAGGAACAACGATGTTATTGGTAACTATTATAGATAGGCTAAGCATCAGAAGAAATGTAAAAAAACATATCACCATCGTCTGCACCCTGCTGCTTTCCAGCCCTGCCATTAATTCCTCTTTTGGAATCAGAAATACGACTTTTCCGCCCAGCGATTCCAGCTTACCGGTCTTAATATAGAAAGTCTTCTTTCCCTGCCTTATGACATCAGACTTTTCATTCCCTTCTTTGTCAAAATACTCCTCATAGGAGGTAGCTATGCCCTTTTCCACTCCTGAATAGGCCAATTGGTTATTCCGGTCATAAATCAGCATATCCGGCAGTTTGTTATTCTGCCGGTTCTGGGCAAAACCAAAGATACTCCTTACCTTAAAGGTAATGAGTACGGTCCCTATTTTTTCTTTTCTGGTCAGGTCAGAGGCAGAGTATACATTGGTGCCGACAGTAAAATATTTATCTTTTTTATAGGGATTTATTATTTTGACATCATTTAACCCGGTATAATACCATAGCGTCTTTTCCGGGATCAAATCTATAATTTTGCGCAGGTCATAAATATCCGCATTCAAATTCACGTAATTGCCGTAGGTGCCAATTACGGCAATATCTTTAATTCCATTGTTAATATCGGCAAATGGTATGATAAAATTCTTTACATCACTATTATGTACTCTAAGATAGGCTTTATCATCCGTCATTAAATAATCCTGTACTACTCTGCTGTAAGCAATGTTTTCCACCATACCGTTGAGGTAACTGCAATTCAGTTCTACGGAATCTGCCATCTGTGTGATTAAATCAGAGAAATATTTACTGTTGGCTTCCACTTTCATTTCTTTAAATCGGTAATAATTCACCATTAAAAGGAGCTGCATAATAACAAGACTCAGAATACAGACGAAAAGTACCTGAAAGCGTATGGAAAGTGCTCTTCGATTACCTAAAAAACGCATGAATTTTTCTCCTATACTGGTATAAGGTGGCAACGAAATGGCTGCCACCTTGAATGAATTCACTATTCTTATTATATAATTTCCGCCCTTAGGGTTCAATACCCTCTTTGGCTGCCTGCTCCGTAACTGATGTAATTGCCTCCTGCAGACCTTTCTGGTTAAAGTCTTTCATCATGGCATCCCAGGCAGTTTTTGCATCATCCTTACCTATAATTGCATTATTAAGGTCCGTTACAAAATCCGCATTTAACCCGGATATATTACTTTTGGCATCATTATTCATTAAAAGGACCTTAAAGTTGAAAGGCACCGCTTTACAATTCTTAATTTCATAATTATTGGCTTCATTGTACAGCTTTTTATATGCCGCAATGTCCGAATTAGAGTTAACTACCGCATCCGCACTTTCAGCAAAGCCTGAATGCCAGCTTGCCAGATAACCGATACTGGAAGTGATAGGATATTTATCTGTTAAGGTAGTGCCGCTTAACAGTGAGGTATTGCCGGAATCGGTTTTCTTCCAGTCAACATTTTCAATTCCGTTGTTAACCAGGCCTGCATATTCATGGGAATCCATATAATCTAACATCATCAGAATTCTCTGTTCCTTCTCATCCGTAACCTGAGCGCTCATATAAGCCTCGGACCAGTAGGGAGTACTGGTATAAACATAGGAATTGCCGTCTGCCGCTGCAAAAGGCGTAATAAATCCGATAGCGTCCTCCAGATTCTTAACATCCTTATTGGATTCCATGAATACCTGGGCATCAAAAGCGCCCCCTAACATGACACAGGCATTTCCGCTCTGAAATTTTCCAAGACCGTCTCCGTCCTTCTGCGTAATAAAATCCGGGTCCATAACCCCTTCTTTATAAAGGTTTTGCAGACGGTCAATGTAAGCTACGGTCTTTTCAGAAGCGAAAGAAGGCTTCCACTGGTTATCCTCATTAATCCAGGCGCTGTAGTTGGATATTTCCGGATAAATGTCCAGTGCCAGAGACTGCAGGTAATCAGGCTTATTCATTGCGATTCCTACGGCCTTGGGATGCTGTGCCATCATAGCTTTTGTCATCTCCACCAGACCGTCAAAGGTAGTAGGTGCCTGCGTATATCCGGCGGCAGCAGCCCAGTCTTTACGATACATAACCGCTCTGGACATACCGCTGGCCTCTGTGGAGGATATGGTCAAATCGCCGCCTCTGGGTATCATATAGTATTTACCGTCTAAAGCAAGTGCTTTTACAGAGTCCAGCCCAAACAGCTTCTCCAGATTGGGATAAGCACTTAAATCAGAAGGAAGCTCTTTTATAATTCCCTGAGTTGCCCAGGTCTTATACAGTCCGAAATTATCGGTTGCCAGAGCATCACTGAACACATCAGGAAGGGTACCGGAGGCCGCCCATACTTTGTTTTTTTCCTGGTAATCATTCCATGTTACACCTACAGGTTTAATAGTAACGTTAAATTTCTTGCACAAATCATTAAATATGGTATCCGTAGCCGCATTGGAATTATCAAAAGCATCCTGTATGCCCCAGATTGCCACCGATATTTCCATGGGTTTCAATTCCTCGGCCGCCTTGGTGGCTTCTCCGGCACCGGTTGCCGCCGTATCCGGCTCAGTCGTTTTATCTGCCGCCTTATTTGTTTTGCTGCACCCGCTAAACATTACTACGGTTAAAGCCATACACAGAAATACTGTTAAAAGCTTTTTCATTGTTTTCATAAATCTCCTCCTTTTATATTTCTTACATTATTAACATTTGACGGTGAAGTCAAAAATGTTTAACCCCAGATTTTATTCTTTGATAGAGCCAATCATAATACCGGTTGCAAAATATTTCTGCACAAAGGGATATACCATCAGAATCGGAACTGCGGCAATAACAATAATAGCATTTTGTACGGATTCCGTGTAGGAGTTTCCCATCTTCTGCGCCTTCTCCAATGCCGATACATTGTTGAATAAGGTTCCCATATTTACAATGGCATTTCTCAGTACCAGCTGCAAAGGAAATTTCTTGGTATTGTTAATAAACAACATGGCATTCCACCATTCATTCCATCTGTCTACGGCATAAAAAAGACTGATGGCCGCTATAATCGGTTTGGAAATGGGAATTATAATCCGCCATAGAATGGTAAAGTATCTCGCTCCATCTATCTTCGCCGATTCCTCCAGACTTTGAGGCAAATCCTTAAAAAAATTCTTCATTAGAATCAGATTAAAGGTATTAACAGCCGTAGGAATAATCATAACTGCAATATTATTAACGAGTCCCAGGTTTTTAACAGTAATAAAATACGGTACCAGGCCGCCGCTAAAGAACATTGTTACAATAATAATATTCATAATAAAATTACGCCCCGGCATTGTCTTTTTGGTCAAGGCATAGGCAGCCGGAATGGTAACCGCCAGGCTCAGCAGGGTTCCTGCCGTGGTTACAAACAGCGTGACCAGCAGACCGCTTGCCACCTTTCCTTCCCTTAACAGGAAACTGTAGGCCGAGAAATCTATATGTACCGGAAAAAGGTATACCGCTCTCAGATATTTGTCCCCTTCTCTTGACAGAGAGATCAGAATGGTCTGATAGAAAGGAAATATACTAAGAATAGCCAGCAGCCCGATTCCTAATTTTATAATCAAATCTGCAATAGAAAATTTTCGTCCCATACTATAGCACTCCTGTTCCGGTTATTTTTGAGCTTATCTTATTGGTGGTAAACAGTAAGGCAAAGTTAATAACGGATTTCGTTAAACCAACGGCCGTTGTAAAGCCAAAGCCGTCCGAAGATTGGAAAGCACTCCGGTAAACATAGGTATCAATGATATCACCCTTGCTGTAAACAGAGCTGTTATAAAGATTAAATACCTGGTCGAATCCGCCGTTCATTGCGGAACCCACCTGCAGAATCAGTAAAACCAGGGCTGTGGACATAATACAGGGCCAGGTAATGTTTATAACCTGTCTGAAACGATTCGCACCATCCACCTTTGCCGCTTCATAAAGCTCAGGATTAATACCGGCAATGGCTGCCAGATATAATATGGTAGACCAGCCTGCCTCTTTCCAGATATCGCTTATGAACAAAAGCGCCCTGAACTGGTTTCCATCGGTCAGAACTTCATTCTTCCCCCCTCCGAACAGGCTAATAATCTGGTTTATTATTCCCTGGTCCTGCAAAAGGGTAACAACAATACCGCCAAGCACTACCCAACTCAGGAAATGGGGAAAGGTAAGTATCGTCTGGTACACCCTCTTTAACTTGCTTTTAGAAATTTCATTCAGCAGCAGTGCCAGTATAATCGGGACGGGAAATTCAATTACCAGACGTCCGGCGCTGATCCACAGCGTATTTCGAAAAGCCCTCCAAAAATCAATACTGACAAACAGCTTTTTAAAATTGGCAAAATCGTTCCAGGGACTTGCCATAATACCCTTTGCAAAATTAAAATCCTTAAAGGCCAGTGTAATACCATACATTGGCACATAGGAAAATATAATATAAAATGCAACTATGGGAAGCAGCATAAGATAAAATTCCCTATGCTTTAAAATCCGGCTTCCCAATCCTTTATACTTATGTATGGCTTCTGCTCTATCTTTCATCCATTAACCTCTCTCTGTTTTTATTCGTTGTCCTGTAATGAATCTAAAGAAATCATATCACAACATATTTACTCATTGAATATACGGATTTTATACAATACGACGGAATACTCCTATTTCCGTATAGATATTTTTTATGTATATGTACAATATTTAGATATCGCCGTAACCACTTACAGCAATACAACTT
>JAEXGM010000234.1 GCA_023450835.1 Bacillota bacterium
AGACGTTACTGGCAGATAAGACAGTGCCAAACTCGCGGTGAAGTGTTTGGGTGTGTGAGTTTTTGACGCTCAAACAGTGGCACTGTTTTATCTAGTAACGTCTTCTGCCGCTTAAGTTTCATAAGGAACCTTTCGAGACAAAATTCAAAAACAAACCTCCGTGTCATCTGTTTTTCTCTTAAACGGGTTATTTATTTGCAGTATATGGAGATAAGAGATTGATTTAATCTATTTATCTTTGGATACGCGGATGTGTTATAATGGATAAATAAGGGATACAACAGTGCAATCATCGAAAAACAATATATGGAGTTATGAATGGGTAGAATATTAATCGTAGAAGATAATAAGGATGTTAATTTTATGCTTTCTGAGACCCTGTCAGAAGCCGGATATGAAGTATGCTCGGCATATACAGGAATAGATGGGGTTCAAAAGATTAAGGGGGAGGAGTTCGAGCTTATCCTGCTTGATATTATGCTTCCTTTCAAAAGCGGCGATATGGTATTACAGGAGATACGAGCTTTTTCAGATGTGCCGGTTATTATTATATCAGCTAAGGACATGGTACATACGAAGATTGATATGCTGAAGCTGGGAGCGGATGATTACATAACAAAACCATTTGATTTGGGAGAGGTATCAGCGAGAGTTGAGACGCTGCTAAGGCGAATTCATCGGCAAAAAGGGAAAGAGCAAATATATAAATTTAAAGAACTTTCTTTGGATAGTAATGCGAAACGCTTCTATGCTAAAGGTGAGGAAATAGAGCTAACTGCGAAGGAATATCTTATTATGGAACTTTTACTTAAGAATCAGGATAAAGTGTTTACCAGAGCGAAATTGTATGAAACAATATGGGAGGAAGAGTACCTTGGAGATGATAATACAATAAAAACTCATATCAGTAATTTAAGAAATAAAATAAAGCATACAGATACAACAAATGAGTACATAGAAACCGTCTGGGGGCTCGGATACCGGCTAAATAAAAAATAGAGTAATTAATATTATCTCTTTCTTATCAATAGTCTTTCATTTCTTAACCTTTTCTAAACCTTTATCGGATAAACTAAAGCTTGAAAGGAAATGTGAGGACATGAAAGAAAAAGAATATATATTAAGAACAAAAAATCTCTCGAAAAGCTACCGTGACAGCAAAGTTCTACAACAGGTATCAATAGACCTGGAACCTGGCAAAATATATGGACTGATTGGACAAAACGGTGCCGGAAAGACAACGTTAATGCGCTTGATAGCGGGTATTGCCTTTCCGGAGGAGGGAAAGATAGAGCTATTCGGTCAGGAGGGGGGCAGCCTTCTGGAAGAGAGAAAGCGAATAGGGGTAATGATTGAGTATCCAAGTATAATTCCATATATGAGTGCCAGGGAAAATATTCGCTATTATAAAACTTTGCGGGGAATCCCGGGTACCAGATTAGAAGAAGAATTATTGACGCTTGTAGGGTTAAGGGATACGTGCGGAAAACCCGCCAGAAATTTTTCTCTTGGTATGAAGCAGCGGCTGGGTATTGCCATTGCTTTAATTGGTAATCCGGACTTTTTGATACTGGATGAGCCTATCAATGGTCTTGACCCTCTGGGGGTAATTGAAATCAGAGAATTAGTCCGAAGGTTGTGTGAGGAACGTCTTATGACGGTGCTAATCTCAAGCCATAATCTGCCGGAGCTTTACCAAACTGCTACGGACTACATTATTATTCATAAAGGAAAGCTTCTAAGAACAATAACGCATATGGAACTGGAGGAAAACTGCAAGCATCATATTCAGATAGATTGTCTGGAGCCGGAAAGGCTGATACAGGTCTTAGAAATACGGCTGCATACGAACCAGTATAAAGTTATGCCTGATAAATCAGTGAGATTATATGATTATCTGGATGAGAAGGTTACAGTAGCAAAGGTATTATTCGAAGAGGGAATCGTTGTAACGAACTTTTCGGTTCAGGGAGATACCTTGGAAGACTACTTTATATCACTGGTTGGAGGGAAAGAAAATGATTAACATGATTTATGCGGATATCTATAAGATGTTTAAGTCAACTACTGCTAAAGTGTTATTAGCTATAACATTTTTGACATCCATAATAATGGTGGTACTGGGAAATGCCATTGCAGAAGGCAGACTTGGTGCCGGCTTTAGCGGAATTACCTTCCTTGTATCTGATGTAAATGTAATGAGTATCCTGGGAGGTGTAACAGCAGGTACCTTTATCTGCGGTGACTTTGAAAACAAAGCGATACACCAGGCAATTGCCTGCGGATGCAGCAGGGGGAAGATTGTTATCAGTAAGGCAGTTGCATTTTTTTGCGGTATAGTAATTATGCTGCTTCCATATGCGGTGGTCACGGGGATTGCTTTAGGGATTAGTAGAAATTTTAATTTGGGAAAAGATGCTTTGGGATTTTTGTATTTGCTTGCCAATGATTCTAACACGGTTATTAATGGGACAGATATACCAAAGCTTGCGGCAGTAATGGTAAGTCTAATAATAATCCTGTCAGCACAGCTTAGTATATGCATACCTCTGGCACTCTTTATTAAGAAACCGGTGCTGGTAGTGGGAATATATTATTCCATTTCTATTCTCAGTTCACAATTGTTAATACTTTCTAGAAATTCCAAATTGTTTGATAAGATATATTCCCTTACTCCTTTTGGCGGGAAATATTTATTTATGACATTAAAGACAGAAGCTGGCAGCCTTTGTAAAGCACTGATTGTCAGTTTGATGTTTATAATTATTATAATAGGAATTTCAATTACGATGTTCCGTAAAGCAGAAATCAAATAGGCAAACAGAAAAAACAGCAGGAAGATAAAGACCGGGGGAAATAAAAGGATGGAGATATTAGTGTTAATACTTGTGATAATTATTGCTATTCTGACTATTTATATCCTTCTTCTGGGGCGTCAGTTTAAAAGCATCAACAGACAGCTGGAGAATCGGTTGATAAAATGCACAAAACAGCCGGTTAGTGTGGAATTTATTCATCGTCAATTGGAGTATATGGTCGTTAATATCAACAACTGCCTGAAGGCGGAGGAAATCCTCCGCCTTAATGGCATTCAGGAGGAAAAAAGCTTTAAGGAATTAATAGCAAATATCTCCCATGACTTGCGTACTCCTCTGACTGCTATCAAAGGGTATCTGCAAATGCTTAATAAGGGAGAACTATTAAGCGATCAGCAGATGAAATTAGATGTTGCCATAAAATATGCGGGAGAAATGGAACAGCTTATTTCTCGCTTTTTTGAGTATTCTTATCTTCTTAGTGCAGAGAGTGAACTTACATTGGAGACAATAAATCTGACCAATCTGGTAACCGAGTGCCTTGCAGAAGCGGTTCCGGTCTTTGAGGAACAGCATTTGATGCTGTGTTATGAGGAACCTAAGGCAATCTTTATCCTGGGAGATAAGGAGAGTCTGCTGCGAATTATAAGAAATCTGATACGTAACTGCAACCAGTATGGTAAAATAAGAGTAGAAGTACATCTGTCTGTAGAGAATAAACAGGCAGCCCTCACCTTCTGTAATTATATTGAGGAAGATTCCAAACTTGACCCCAATAGGGTATTCGAGCGGTTTTACACTGCAGATAAAGCAAGAGGAAGCCAGAGCGGACTTGGGCTATCCATTGTGAAAATCCTGACAGAGCGGATGGGAGGTAATGTCAGTGCGGCATTGGAACAGGAAAAGCTTATGCTTCGTATAAATCTTCCCCTTTTAGAGAATGCGGAAAAAGAGTAAAGTAGTAATAATAAAATTTGACATAAAAATATATTGCATTTTTAAATTATAAATGTTATAACAGTTATAGAACAATTAATAAAAAATCAAAGAATTATAAACGCCAATTACCAAATATCCGGATGAAGATGGGTGTTTATGAAGGGGGTAATCATATGAATATCAGTAAATTCACTCAGAATTCTATTCAGGTAACACAAAATTGTGAAAAGCTTGCCATGGACTATGGTCATCAGGAAATTGACGAAGAGCATCTGCTCTACAGTCTTCTTACGATTGA
>JAEXGM010000071.1 GCA_023450835.1 Bacillota bacterium
TATTTTACAAAGACCATTCTTCCATACTGTGCAGTTTTAGTTTTAGACCATAGCCACTGGTTGGTAGAACTGTCGTCAAAATAATATATGGCACCTTTTGACGGGTCTGCACCAAGAAGTGCTTCTCCTGCTGCTTTAATAGCGATACTGGAAGCAGGTTTGTTAATGTAGCCATTTTTTACAGGTGTAAATTGATAATATCCGCCGGGAACATCATAGATAACATCTTTTATTGTATCTGGCCAATCCTTGCTTTGAACTCTGTTAATAACTACGCCTCCGATAGCGACCATCGCCTCATAGGGCTGTCCGGTTGCTTCAGCGGTGATAAGACGTGCCAGAAGATCTTTTTCTTCCTTTGTATAGGGTATTACCGCTTTGCTGGCGGCCTTCATGGTACTGGCTGCTTCAACCTTTTGGCTTGCTGTAGTTGTGGGCTTTACACCGGGAAGTATTAACTTCTGTCCGACTTTCAGTGTATCTGTCCATTTGCTGTTGGCTTTTCTTAAAGCTGCCAGGGTTATCTTATTGGCTTTGGCAATCTTATTAAGGGTATCCCCTTTCTTGACAGTGTATATCTTGGCTGACACTGTGAGCTTCTGTCCGGGATTTATGTTATCACTCTTTAAGTTGTTAGTTTTTTTAATAGAGGAAACAGAAGTCTTAAACAACTTACTGATATTAAATAAAGTATCTTTTTTCACTACTTTGTAAGTTGCCGCCGACACATTTGTCGAACAAATTGTTAGGGATAAGAGCGATGCCGTAAGCACAATTCTTACCGATTTTAGTCTGTTCATATGAACTCCTTTCGTGAATATCAAGTTTATGAATTGGTATTCGTGAATGAGCACTCTACATTGTGAGTCAGATGTGCTTGTGTCATCGGGTTAACAATATTGTAATACATTTGTAACATTAAAACTATGTAGGATTATTGGAAGATAAGTCAAATATCAACAGGATTACCAGTGTCAGGGAGAGCCGGAAAAAGAAAGCAGGGATATACCCGTAAAGGGATACCCCTGCTTGTTACTTATTTTATTATTTAGTTATCAAATAGGCAGAAATAATATATCGTTTGGGTGCGGAGCCAATGTAGGTAAAAGGATAGCAGGTGGTCAGTGTAAGGTAAGCTGTAGGCTTTGGTACAATGACCGTAGTATCCTCTTTGTCAACAATGCGAATCTTGTGTACTCGGTAGGTGAAGGTTCCGGCTGAGGTCTCAACAACAATGTCATCACCTTTTTTTATATTTCCAAGGTCAGAAAATACAGTATCTCTGTGACCGGAGAGAACACAGTTATCCGTTTCGCCGGGAAGAACGCTTCCTGTATAGTGACCTACCCCTTTTTCTAATTCTTTTTCTTCGGTACCTTCATAGATCGGTAAGGACATATTCAGAGAAGGAAAAGAAACTGTGCCGATAGCTTTTCCAGGTTCCGGCCTTTCGGAATAAAGGTCTTTCGCATCATCGGCGGAGGTATTCTTAATAGCAGAGGCAGGCTTCCTTTTAAGAAGTTTATCTAAAATATTATTTTTATCAGTTGTTAAGCTTTCGTCTTCCGTAGTATTGGTAACATTTTCGGCTGCCAGGGGAAGGGACATCTTAACTGATTGGCCCTGCCACATCTTAATAAGGCCGGCGGCCAGTAATAACACTCCGGCTGAAATTATAATAGTAGAAAGTATATTCTTACGCAGCGTCTGCTTCATCTCCCTTTTTACGATTAATTTTAAATGATGCGGTACCGGCAAATATAAGAAGGGCACCGGCGATTATCATTACAGTATAATTGGAAGCGGTTTTTGGAAGCTTACCTCCGGTGATTGTTTTAATAGTGGTAGAGATATTCTTGCCTCCGGTAGAATCTGTATCGGTAACAGGTGTATTTTCAACGTCTTCTATCAATTCGCCGAACATATCTGCACTAAGGTTGAAATCCATGAGAAATTCGGAAGAGTCCGTATAGATATCAACACTCAGCACTGCATTCTCTAAATCTTTGCCATTTATTAAGTCAAGAAGTGTAAGGGGGACCTTCTTTCCATCTTGCAGGATGCTATAGGATATTTTAATTTTCAGAATATCCTGCATTTCCTTATATATATCCTGCATCTCGGTAATCTGATCAAGAGTTACCTTGTCATTGGAGTCAGGAAGGGATTCCATGAGTGTCTGAAGGCGGCCCATAAGGTCCATCATCTTGCCTACGGTTTCTTCGCTGCTATAGTAATCTTCCAGAGACATAAAGTATTGATAAGTTTTCGTAAATTCCTCTTCTGTCAAACCAAGTTTAGCGGTAATGCCGGGATAGTATTCTTCCAACATATCCATCATGTACTTATAAGTGATTTTGCCATCATCGTTATCCAGAATATCATATTCCAGATCATCCATGAATACAAAGTCATCCAAAGTCTTATTTATAGTGCTTAATCGGCTTTCAATGTCATCTTTAGACAGGCCGTATTCTGTCTGGAAGTAATCCAGATTGCTAAGGTCACTCTTAATAACATCACCCAGGAAATCTTTTAAATCAGCAACAGTTTCCATATCGCTAAGTGACATCCCATATCTGGAAAGAAATGCTTCAAGCATTTCACGGCTTACGGTAAAACCGCGGATAGCACTGATATCGCTTAGATAGGTGTTTAATTTTTCTTCAAAACCGGCTTCCTGAGTTACAGTACCATCTTCTGTATAGAAAGAGATGCTGGCCTCAAGTTCATTCAGGAAAGTATAATCATCGAGAGTTTCTCCGTTATCTTCTAACAGAGCGGTCAAAGAATCCTGATCCAGGCCATATTTTTCATAAATAGAAGTAAGATTACTATAATCTGCTTTAATAACCTCTCCTAAAAAATCCTTCAGACCGGCTACTGAATCAAAATCGGTAAGGCTTTCGGAATATATATTCAGTACATATTCTAAATCATCTTTGGTAACTTCTTTCCCTCTTTCTTCGCTGAGAAGAGCAAGGTAAGCAGTTAGGTCTGCAGATAAATCGGTCGTTTCAGATGCCTTTACAGACAGGGGGAACAGGCATAGGATCAAAGCGAATGCCAAAAGTATAACTCCAGTTTTTTTCATAAATATCTCCTTTAATAAAATTATAAATCAGGATATCTCCTGACGTGCATTTTCATTATAAAGGGGTAAAAGTAAATAATCTACTGGAGTATACTGGTACAAAAAATACGGATCAACCAGATATTATCCCGGCTAATCCGTATTCTTTGTACAAAGCAATATAAGAGATATCTTAGAGAGTGGAATTATACATTCTCCAGATGGATATCGGTAACTCCGCCGGAGATATTTTGTTCTCTCAGCTTTTCATTAGCTAATTTCATAAGGTCCTCTCTGTAAACGGATACTATACCGGCAAGCAGATTGTTAATATCCTGCTGGGGCAGCTCTCGAAAGGCAGCTTCTAACATCCTTTTAGGGGCATCCCCTAACTTCTCAAGCAGAAGGGCGACTTCCTTTGATTTGGCATCCTTGTTGGATAGATTCTCAAGCAACATGGGAAGGAAACCTGCTGCCAGCTCGGCATAATTAATCTCGTCAAAAGTGACTTCCAGTTTTAGCATATAATAATCATTCCTTTCTTAAAATCTGCGGACCTTGGGTGGCAGACACATATTTGTACAAAAACTTGATTTTCATGTATCTATAGTTATAAGTGTTTCAAGTAGATATGATTGACCTTTAAGGGAAGAGATTTTTTTGCGGCACCGGCATTGATTTCCCTTATGATTTTATCTTTATTGGCATTTACAAGAAAAGAGGTTATTTGTTCTTTGGCAGGAATAAAGCGGATTCCGGCTTTTACAAAGATGTTTTTAAGGTCATTAGGCAGGAATTTGTCAGCCGCTTCATTAAAATCCAGGTCTCTTACTCTTAGGGTAAATTTCAGCATAGGGGTTTCTCCTTTCGCAATTTCCGCTTTGGATTTCAGTGGGTGCAAAAGTGCACAACCTGTAGGATTGGGGAAAATGCTAGTTTATGTAGTTACATTATAAGGGAAGAAGTGGTAATATACAAGAAAGAATACCATAACAACACGGTAAATGCATGAAACCGGTTATTGGAAAGGAGCTAAACATGTATGGTAATACGAAAGTAAAGCGGGCCTCGAACAAATGGAAAAGGAATGATATTATTATATTACTGCTTGTTGGCATCTGTGCTTTTCTGATTATAGGAAAGGATGTAATATTTGCGGAGGGAAATCCCTTAATCTTTATAAGGCCTATATTTCTGTTGGCAACAGGCAGGGAATATGCAGAAGTCTCAAAAAAGAACACAGAAGGTGACAAAGAAATTGTATATCTTACAAAAAGAAGTGGTAAAGAGGCTCTTTTCAAGTACATTGAAGATACTTATGCAGTGAAATACACGGAGCAGAACGGCAGTTCCTATACATTCCTTGGCACTTCCGGTGATTCCGGGGAAAGAATTTTAACAGGCAGAATATATCTTAAGTATTTTATAATTTGGAGAATGTATGTAAAACAGTAAAATCCTTAAGAAAGAGGAGGACGGTTGACATGGAAAACTTTATAATCAGGCCATGTATTGGCATAGGTAACCTGGAATTGGGTATGAGCAGGGAGCAGATTCATGAATTGCTGGGAAGTCAATGTCATACAGAGATAAAAGATGGCATAATGTGTGATTACTATCTTAATATGCTGATACAGATATGTTACGATGATAATCTGTCAGTTAACTTTATTGAAATATCCTGTTCTACGGAATGTAGTGTCTTTTATAAAGAAACCGATATTTTTAAAACGAAGGCGGAGGATTTGATACAGTATCTGAACAAAGAAGCAGAATATTTAAATACCTGTGAGGCAAGGAACGGATATGGGTATATCTACGAAGACTTGGGCTTATCACTATATCGGTCTCAGGTTATGAACGAAAAGACCATGAAAGAACAGTGGTTTTTGGAACTTAGCCAGGAACAAAAAGAGGACGAGTTAAGGTTCCTTAACTTCGAGGCAGTAGCGGTCTGGAGTAAAGGATATTATGATACGGTCAAGGACCTTTTGTTACATAACCAGGGTTAAAAGTGCCGATGCAGACAGGTGCTGCCGCAAATAAAGCTCTGTGGAATATGACGCCACATTCCGCAGAGATTCATTTTGCTGTAGCATCTCTATTTCATTCATTCAATTCTGCTTTAGGATTTCATTGCTTGAAATCGTTGCATATCTGCTTTATGTAATCAGATAATTGGACAGCCATCTGATGATGTTTTTTAATAGAGGGATGACCGGAGCCGCCCATTCCGTCTTCCGGGCGTTTAATTAAAGGGAACTCCATAAAATGAATATGTGTGTCGCCTTCTTCCTTAAGAGTCTTTACCAGGGCTTCCAAATAAGGACTCGGGCCAAGATTCATTGGTCCGATAACACAGAATAGCTCGGCGGCAGGGTATCGGCTGCGGATAAAATCTGTCAGATTACGGTAGCGGTCAGTATAGTCAGCCGGGTCAATGGGAGCTGACCAGTCATTGGTCCCAAGATTAACAACAATTACCTCAGGCTCAAAGGGATCAAGTGCTTCGCGGTCTAAGTCGGGACATATGGTTTCCATAAAATAATCTGTCATTCGGCCTTCTTTTGAACCGCCGTAATTCTGATAACAGCCTGTACCTGAGGCGCCTACGATTAATGTTTCTGCATTTAAGAAATCCCCTAACAAGGAACTGTAAGCAAATGCATTATTTTCCCTTGAAGCGTCACAGTCACATGGAATCTGAGCTTCATTTCCATAACCGCAGGTAATGGAGTCACCAATTATCATTATACGATGGGGCTTAGGTGGCGGAGGAGTTAAAAAAGTTCCGTTTTCTGTGGTCAGATCAGTAAATTTAATCGTTCCGAAACCTGCTTCTGTCCGCTTCTGTAAAGTAAGAGTATGGGGAATGTCTTCCAGGTCATCGGCAAGCTGATATACCTGATTATCGGGGTCAATTCTCATGACCCGTACCGGGAGATCGTCAATGTAAATATTAAGCCAGCTTTTGCCGCTTTTACTTACATCTTCTATAGAGAGAGTGATTTCCTGTCCCTGAAAGCATACACTGATGGCACTGCCGGGAAGAAAACAGGAAATTCCATCAGGTTCTTTGTGGAAGAGTCCGTGGCGCAGGCTTGTATTAATAAAATCAAACGACATAATAAATTACTTCCTTTCAATCTTTTGCAAAGTTTGGTTCTTAAGCGTAAGGATTTTCACTGGTAGAGTCTCTCATAACTAAAGAAACACCGGATAATACTTTGGTATTTCCGCCCTGTATTTTACCAAGGATAGCATTAATCAGTAAGTTGGCAGCGTTGTTGCCGATTTCTTCAAAGACCTGCTTTACCGTGGATAACGGGATTGATATGTCTCTGGAATTATCCCAGTCATCAAATCCCATAATGGATACATCCTGGGGGATTCTTATACCGCGGTCAAGTAATTGCTTCATTATTTTGCCTGCCAGCTTATCATTGCTGCAAAATAATGCGGTAATATCATGTCTTAGGATACTGTCTGCCAGGGAATCGTAATTAATGCTGGTCAGCAGATTATCATCGGTTACAGGAAGTCCGGCATGGCGCATAGCACTGCAATAGCCATCATACCGCTCTTGTTCTGAATTAAGAAAGAAATGATAACCCGCGAATTTGATTTTGGTATGTTTTAGGCGTATCAGTTCTCTGGTAGCCAATATGGCGCCGTCATGATTGTTGCAGCCTGCGAAATAACAGGGGCGGTCCAGATTATAACGGTCCACCAGAACATAGGGGATATTTCGCTGCTCGATTAATTTAAAATTCTCAATACTCTTGATTGGATCAAAGGGATAAATTAGAAATCCGTCTACATTCCGGTCTAACATTTTCTGAATGGATGCCTGTTCTATGGCGAGATTTTCGTCACTCCACTCAACAATTAAGGAGTAGTTGAATTCAGCCGCCATCCGCTGAGCACCTTTAATAATTTTCATATAAGAGGAATCATTATAATCTTCCGCAGATAAAATCAATGCAATCAGGTGGCTTTGATTCTCTGTTACTTTCGGATTATTTATAAAAGACCCTTTTCTTTTAATTCTGACGATGTATCCTTCGTTCGCCAATTCTGTCAAAGCTTTTCGAATTGTAATGCCGCTTACATTAAACAGCTTCATATAGTCTTCTTCATTGGGCAGTTTATCGCCGGTACGAAGTTCTCCGGTATGTATCTGATTTAATATAGCATTTTTTACCGTCTCGTATTTTAACTCATTCTCCAAAATATAACCCCCTCTTTTCTGGTAATAAAGTCATAAAATGCAGTTTTATAAACTCTTGATTTTAAAATCTAATAAAAGTATACATTAATATTAAAAAAAGTCAAGATAATATAATTTATCCCTTTCATAAGCCTTATGTATTATAGGAGCCCATAGAGGAAATGGTAGAGAATGTGCTTTAAATGCTTGTTTTACACTATTTTCGACAAATACCTTATACGTAATATTATTGTAAAATATGTTAATTTATAAAATATAATTGGATAAAGTATAATATATGTTAAAAACGTTAACATGAAAATTATACGAATAATTTGTGAAAATGTACAAAACAAACTTTAAAATAAAAAGTTTATTTAATGTATTGACGAAATACGAATGTTATGCTAGCATATAAACATGTTTTAAATAATAAATAAAGTATACTTTAATTACTGGAGGTAACAACATGAGTAGTCAAGGTGCTCGTATTGAACAAGCAGGTTATCAAAGAAGTTTTTTACACAAAAGAGGGAGAGGAAAGGTAATTAAGAATTCCATTGTTCTGCTTCTTTTGATTTCATTAAGCATTCTATTCATGTTTCCGTTTATATGGATGCTCATGACTTCTTTGAAAAGCAATAAGGAAATGATTCTTCCGATATTTTTTCCGACAGAAATTCATTTTGAGAATTATGTGAAAGCGATGACGTCAATGCCCTTTGGCAGATATACCATAAACACTTTGATTATCACAAGCCTTAATATGCTTGGCACGGTGCTGTCATCCTCTCTGGTAGCCTATTCCTTTGCAAGGCTTCGCTGGAAGGGAAGAGATATCTGGTTTGTCGTGATGTTAGCAACCATGATGCTGCCCGGACAGGTTACACAGATACCGTTGTTTGTACTATATAAAAAATTAAACTGGTTGAATACATATTTGCCGCTGATTGCGGGTTCTTTCTTTGGCGGCGGTGCTTTTAATATCTTCCTTCTGAGGCAGTTCTTTAAGACGTTGCCTACGGAATTAGCGGAAGCTGCAAGAATTGACGGCTGCACAGAGATAAGAATATTCTCAAGTATCATGATGCCTCTATGTAAGCCTGCCATTGCAACCATTGCAATATTTACATTTATGGGCTCCTGGAATGATTTCTTCGGACCATTGATTTATCTGACCGACCCTAAATTATATACCATTGCACTTGGCCTTCGTGCCTTCAAAGGGTATTCGGGAGTGCAATGGAACCTTTTGATGGCAGCATCCATTGTGACGGCATTACCTACCTTAGTGATATTCTTTAGTTTTCAGAATTACTTTGTAAAAGGCATTACCCTTACAGGAATCAAGGGATGATATTTTTATGTGTATTTTATTCAGCTATCGGCTGAAGAAAATAAATAATAATTATTTTTAAGAGGAGGAACTAAAATGTTGGGCAAGTTTAGTAAAAGAGTTTTGTCGATGTTACTGGTGGTTTTACTTGTTGGGTCACTTGGGGCATGCAGTAAAAGCACCGATACCAAGGCTCCTGCAACGGGCAATGGTACAGGAACAGAAGCAACGGGAGAGAAACCGAAAGAAAAGGTTAAGATTACCTACTGGCACATCTTTCCCGATGGGGATGTATTTAAAGATGTACATGACAAATTAATTAAGGATTTTAATGCATCTCAGGATGAAGTTTATGTAGAGGACTTAGGAATCAGTTTCTTTGATTTCTTATCTAAAATGGATACGGCAATCCCGGCAGGAACAGGCCCTGATGTTGGATTCATGGGACTGGGTGATAGTAATTTCCGAGCATCTTCCGGTGTCCTTGCCAATCTGAAACCGTATATTGATAAGGAAAGCTTTGATATGAGCCAGTTCTATGAATATGCAGTAAAAGATGTTACATATGACGGCGGCATCTATGGTATGCCCATGATTTGGGGAACCCGTATGTTGGTTTATAACAAGCAGATGTTCCGTGATGCGGGACTTGATCCGGAAAGTCCTCCCAAGACATTGGAACAGCTGGAAGAATATGCGGATAAACTGACAAAAGTAGATGCAAAAGGAAATATCGAAGTCATGGGCTTTCATCCTTCTTTAGGTAATGCTTCCTTTATGGATTACCTTGACGGACGCGGCGGCTCCTTCTTTGATGAGAATGACAATCCTATTATCACCAGCCAGACTGTATTAGATACATTGACCTGGTATGTCGGCATGACAAATAAGTATGGTGTAAAACAGGCACAGTCCTTAAAATCCACTTCTGCAACCACCGGTATTGATCCATTCCTGGCAGGATACGTAGCAATGGAAGTTAACGTAGATGACTTCTATAAGAAATTATCAGAGTCAGATATTGATTACGGCATCTGTTCCATCCCTATTCCTGCAAACGGAGGGGTTCGCGCAGCTACCGGCGACGGTTTTGACTTAGAGGTATTTGATCATGGCGATCCTGCTAAGATAGAAGCTGCCTGGAAGTTCGTTTCCTATATGACAAATGTTGAGAATCAGCAATACTGGGCTGTTCAGAATAAATGGCCTGTTGCTAATCAGAAGGCAATGGAAACCAGCGAAGAGATTAAAGCTGATCCTAACTGGCAGACAATTGTTGCGGATATGCCTTATGCAGTGCCCAATAAATACATTACAAAGGCAAAAAACTGGTGGAATGCCATATCACCTGAGATTGAAGCCGCACAGAACGGACTGAAAACACCGGAGGAGGCATTGAAGGATGCCCAGAAAGCGGTCGAGGCACAGATTCAGGAATACGACGCTACCCATTAGTAAGTGATTTTACCGGCGGAGCATATATTTACATGCTTCGCTGGTTGACTAAATGAGTAAAAGTGAAAGGAAGTCCTTTGATATGAATATGAACCAGAAGAATATAAAACCAGCAGCCAGGGCAAGCAGGCGCTCTGGTTTGCGCATGCAGACGAAGGAAGGAATTTTAGGATATGCATTTGCTTCCCCTTGGATTTTGGGATTTCTTATTTTTACTCTCTATCCCGTGTGCTCCTCGCTCTACTACAGTTTTACCAGTTATAATACCTTAAAGCCGCCGAAGTGGATTGGGCTTTATAATTATATCTATATGTTTACCAAGGACCCTCTTTTTATCAAATCCCTGATAAATACAGCATATTATGCAATTATCAGCGTTCCTCTTGGAATAGCTGCCGGAGTATTGGTCGCCATACTGCTGAATCAGAAAGTAAAGGGAATGCGTTTATTCCGTACTCTCTTCTATCTTCCTACCATTACCTCCTCGGTGGCAACTGCTCTTCTTTGGCTGTGGTTAATGGAGCCCAATTTCGGACTCTTTAATACCATCTTAGGCAAGATAGGAATTGAAGGACCCGGGTGGCTCAGTGATCCCGCATGGGCGAAACCTTCCCTGATATTTATGAGCCTTTGGACCGTCGGCGGAGGTATGCTTATTTATCTTGCCGCACTCCAGGATGTTCCCCAGTCTTTGTACGAGTCAGCATCCATAGATGGTGCCGGCGCTATGAAGCAGTTCTTTAAGATTACCTTACCTATGATTACGCCCACTCTTTTCTTTAATCTTATTACCGGTGTAATCGGCGGATTACAGGTATTTAATCAGGCTTTTATTATGACAAACGGAGGCCCGGCTTACTCTACCTATTTCTTTGCTTATCACTTGTATACAAAGGCATTTACCGAGTATTCCATGGGATATGCATCGGCCCTTGCATGGGTGTTGTTAGTTATAACCTTGGTGCTTTCTATGATTATTTTTAAGACCAGTAACCGTTGGGTCTACTATGAAGGCGACCAGAAATAAACGGTGCCATATGGAGGTAATATGAGTAAATTATACTTTGTAGACGGATATCACGGGGGTATACGCGGTCATATGCCGGAAGGCTCCTGGCAGGATATTCTCCATGCTCTTGAAACCTATCCTGAGTGGAAGATCAGTCTGGAAATTGAACCGGAATCCTGGGAGTATTTAAAAAGGCATGATTATAAAACCTATCATAGATTACAGGATATCATCTCCGATTCTGTCTCAGGCAGCCGTTTGGAATTCATCAGCGGAAGCTATGCACAGCCTTTTTGCTGGGCAGTAAACGGTGAAAGCAATATTCGCCAGCTTATCTTAGGAGTCAAGCTTATCAAAGAACATTTTCCGGGAGTAATAGTTGACACCTATGCGGTACAGGAGCCTTGCTTTACTTCTTCGCTCCCTCAGATTCTAAAGAAATTGGGATATGCAAGAATGAGTTTAAAAAATCCCACTGCCTGGGGCGGTTATATGGCTAAAATGCCAGGAGAGATTATTCGCCTCTTTGGCCGGGACGGTTCCTTCCTTCCCGCTGTTCCGCGTTATGAATGGGAAGAATTAATCAGCTGCAATGCGACGGAAGCTTCCGGTTATAACTTCTCTTTTATTGAAGGCTTCGCAGAAAAATGCAACCTTCATGGTATCAAAGCACCGGCAGGAATGTGCCTGCAGGACCTTGGGTGGTCTTCGAAACCATTGGTAAAAGATATAGATGTAGAATATGTTACCTGGCGGGAGTATTTTGAACGGTTTGGAGACCGTATCAACGGAGACGTGGAGCTGTCACAGGAAGATATACTTACGGCTCTCCCCTGGGGGAACCGTATTCTGCAGGAGATGCTTCGTGGTGTCCGCCATGCTGAAAACCGAATACTGCAGGTGGAAAAATTACTGGCCATTGCAGAAGCGAAAAGCGGTGAAAGGGAGGAGTGCCGCCCTTTACTGGAAAAAGCATGGGAGAAGCTGATGCAGGCACAGCATCATGATGGATATATCTGTGCTACCTGTGGTGAGGGAACCCGCTTGTGGGCCTTTCAATCCAATGCCCTTGTAACAGATTGCTGTTCTTTGTTAGAGGAAATCACTGATTTGACAATGAAAGCAGTATCCGGAAGACAGTCCACGGAGATTATACCGGGGAATGAACAATGGCTGAGGGTATATAACACCGTTGGAAATCCGCGCTTTTCCCTGGCAGAGGTTATGTTAGGATTTGATTATGGTGTCCGTGATGTGGAAGTATATGATGGACAGAATAACCGGTTATTATCGCAGATAGATCCGATTCGTCATTATGAAGACGGCAGTCTTGGAGCGGCAGTCTTAAGATTCTATGGGGCGGCAGAGGGTATCGGCTACACCTCCTACCGTGTTGTTCCGGTAAATACGGTACCGGTCAGAAAAGTGATGGCGGTAAAAACAGCTCAGAATACAATTGAAGTGTCAGGTGATTATATTCATGTGGTTTTTGACTTAATGAAAGGCGGTTCCATCGTCAGGCTGTATGACAAGGAAACAAAGCGTGATTATGCCGAAGGAGTATCAGGCCTGGGCTCTTTACGCGGATATTCCATAAAGGAAGATAAGTTTATAGATACCATGGATTCACCTGTGGAATGCAGGATAAAATCCAACGGTTCACTATATACAGAACTTGTGTTCAGCGGAGAATTTCATGGGATAGCATTTGAGAATACGGTGAGCTTCTCTCTCCATGAACGCCGCATTGATTTTGAAACATCCATTAACTTTTTAAAAGATACAGAAATAGGATATCCCTATGAGCCGGAGCCGGAAGAAAGGTATCATGGAAGGATAAGGTCCTCTTGCAGGGAGGATTACAAGATCGGAGTACAATTTCCTTTGGGGAACAGTCCGGTTAAAGTTATAAAAAGTGCTCCTTTTGATATATACGAGAGCAGATTGACTGACACTCGTTTTGATTCGTGGGATACCATTAAGCATAATATCATTAACGGTTATGTTGATATTTATCAAGAAAGCTCCAATTCAGGCCTGGCGATATTCTGTGATCATGTAAATGGCTATTCTCTGGCAGATAATCTTTTTACACTTACCTTAGGGTTTGGATATCATAGTAATTTCTGGTGGGGATATCAGCCCCTTAGAGGAAAATGCAGGATGAAATATTCCGTTCTGCCTCATGCTCTTACCTGGGAGCAGGCATATATTCCCTATGAAGATTCTCTGCTCAGAGAACCGCTGCTGGTGGAACGTTTGCCCGGTAGACCTGATTCCGATAAACTGACTGTTTTTAGTTGTGAAAACAAGGCAGTGGAAACAGTTACGATATTGCGGAGTGAAGGAAAATCGCAAGTACGTCTGTTTCATAACAGCCATAAGAATGAAAAATTTGTTTCCAGGAGTACTCTTCCGGAATTTCGGGGAGTTTCAGCCAATCTCTATGGAATTCCTGACGGAAAAGAAGCGGCTCAGATTGGAAAATTGGAAATTAAAACATTGATATAAAGAATAAAAATATATCTGTGCATAACGGAGGAAATGAAATCATGGGTTTTCGTTTTAAAGAGCATGCGAGATTAATGGGAAGATTTGAAATAGAAGAAAGAACAGTAAAATGCGCATGGGTCAACAGCGCAGTATTTGTCACTTTTAAAGGAACGGCAATCAATATGGCCGCAGAGGATTCGGACGGAAATGATTATGTTGAAATCGTATTGGATGGCATCGCCCGTAATTGGATTAATCTGAAAAAAGGTATTCACGAGTATGTTATTGAAAAGAATTTAACAGAGGAGGAACATACTCTGGAGATTCATAAGCGAACCGGTATCTTAACGGGAAGTATTCTGTTTCATGAATTCTCTCTGCCGGAGGGCGGAAGCTTTCTGGCACCTCCTCCCTCCAAAAAACTCCGCCTGGAATACTTCGGAGATTCCATCACCGACGGAGCGGGTATCGGACACCCTCATGAGGTGGCAGAAGCTACGGACCTGGATGACGGTTATATGTCCTATGTGGGAATCAGTGCAAGAATGCTAAACGCAGAATATCATACTCTGGCTATTTGCGGTATCGGTGTTTTACAGGATGCAAGAGGAAATATCAACGGATTACCGGTGCATTTCTCCGGTACACTTGGCAGAGATACAAGGCCTTGGGATTTCTCAACATACCCTGCGGATGGGATTATAATTAACCTGGGGCAGAACGATTATTCTAATCCTATTGATTATAAGAAATACATAGAAGCTTATATTGGTTTTATCAACGATATACTGGAAAAATATGCGGACCCCTATATCTTCTGCTGTGTCGGTACAATGAATAATAACTATCTTGACAGTGTGGAAAAGGTGGTGTCCTATTTTAATGAAAATGGACATAAGAAGGTATTCTTAGTAGATTTGGGACTGATTCATCCCGAGGTTGAGGGCTGGGGCGGAGGCTTTCATCCGGGATACCAGACACATTATAGAATGGGGTCGGAACTTGCAGGGTTTATTGCCGAAAAGACAGGATGGGAGTTACGAAAGCGCCCGTTAATCGCAACAAAATGTTAAAAAAGGAGTTTTTACATGTTTTTTATTGAAGGACGCATAAAAAAAATACTGGAAGAATTGAATCGCAGAACCATGGAATACAGTACGCCCATTCACGGAATAAAGTGGAAGGAATGTGAATATGGCGAGTTGAACCTCTTAGAGGAGAAGGATACAGACTGGGAAGCCTATTCGGACAGACTGACCTGGGGCGGCAGAGATAAGCACAGTTGGTTTCGCTTTCATGTAGTAATCCCTGAGGAATATACAGGTAAAACGGTTGTAATAAAGATAAAAACGGACAGAGAAGGCTGGGATGCAACGAATCCCCAGTTTATTGCCTGGGTAGATAAAAAGCTGCAGCATGGTCTGGATGTAAATCATACCTGGATTCTCTTGCCGGAGGAATGTGAAGGCAGACGGGATATCTGTGTGGATTTGTATGCCTATGGAGGAACAGAAGAGGGGTATAGCAGATTACTGGGAGAGATGTTTGTATTAAATCGCCAGGTAGAAAAGCTGTATTATGACATTTCGGTGCCTTTAGAAGCTGCCTGCCTGCTGTCTGAGGAAGATAAAAGGCGGATTGATACTCTGACCTGCCTTGAAGGGGCAATAAATCTGCTGGATCTTAGAGAAGATAACAGCGAAGCATTTTACCGTTCCGTAGAGGAAGCAAGCTGTTATCTGGAGAAGGAATTTTATAATTCAGACCTCGTAGGAACTCAGAATATCACGGAATTGTGTGTCGGTCATACCCATATTGATGTTGCCTGGCTGTGGTCCTTACGCCAGACCAGAGAGAAGGCGGTACGTTCCTTTTCTACCGTTCTTTCATTAATGAAGGAATTTCCGGAATATATATTTATGTCCAGCCAGCCTCAGCTTTACCAGTTTGTGAAGCAGGACCAGCCGGAGCTCTATGAAGAAATCAAACATATGGTGGCAGAAGGACGATGGGAACCGGAGGGGTCCATGTGGGTAGAAGCGGACTGTAACCTGATTTCAGGGGAATCTTTGGTGCGCCAGATTATGTTTGGAAAGAAGTTCTTCAAAGAGGAATTCGGAGCAGAGAACAAGATATTATGGCTGCCTGACGTATTCGGCTATAGTGCGGCACTTCCGCAGGTCATGAAAAAGAGCGGCATACAGTATTTCATGACTACGAAAATCAGCTGGAATGAATTTAACAAGCTTCCCTATGATACTTTCATGTGGAGAGGCATTGACGGAACGGAAGTTCTGACCCAGTTTATCACTACGCAGGAGTACCTGGGAGAAAATCCTATAAATGGAACTACCTATAACGGAATCATCAATCCCAGTCATGTTCTTGGAGGCTGGCAGAGGTATCAGCAGAAGAATATCAGCAATGAGGTGCTTAACTGCTTCGGCTACGGTGACGGAGGAGGCGGTCCGACCCGTGAAATGCTTGAAAATGCAAGAAGAATGGAAAAGGGTCTGCCGGGGCTTCCTAAGGTACAAATAGGTAAGTCAATTGATTTCTTTGAAAAGCTGGAGAGCAATACACTCTCTAATCCGAAACTGCCCAGGTGGGTGGGTGAACTTTATCTTGAATTCCATAGAGGCACTTATACTTCCATGGCAAGGAATAAAAAATATAACCGCAAGGCAGAATTTATGAACCAGGATCTGGAGTGGCTCTCCGTTATGGCAGAGCAGCTGACCGGATTAGAATATCCTTCAGAGCAGATTCATGACAGTTGGGAAGTAACTCTGCTGAATCAGTTCCATGATATTATTCCCGGTTCTTCCATCAAAGAAGTATACGAGACCTCCAAGGAGCAGTACGAGCTGCTGGTACAGGAGGGGAAGAAACTGATTAATAAGTCTCTTATTTCAATGGCAGAAAATATGGAAATCAAAGAGGACTCTTTTGTAGTCTTTAATCAGCTGGGATTTGTCAGAGATGATATTGTAATCGTGGATTTACCGGAAGGCTGGGAGAATGCAGGGGTTTATGACCGCGAAGAACTTTTATTGACCCAGATTTCCCATGATGGAAAACTTGTCTTTTATGCAAGGGAATTACCGGCAAAAGGATATAAGAAATTTATCACAAAGAAAGCTCCCATACAGGAGACTATTTCCGAGGTGATATATGAAAGCGGCTGTACGATGGTAAATGACTTTTTTGAGCTGGTCATTAATAAAGAGGGCAATATTACATCCATCTATGACAAACAGAATAAAAGGCAGGTATTAAAACCGGGTTCCCGTGGAAATGTGCTGCAGGTATTTGAAGATAAGCCCATGGATTTTGACGCCTGGAATCTGGATATCTTCTATCAGGAGAAGTCCTGGGAGATGAATGATGTTACGGAAATTCGGGTCTTGGAAGAGGGACCGGTCAGGAAGGTAGTCCGGATAAAGAAAAACTATCTGAAATCCACCCTTGTTCAGACGATTTCCATCTATTCAGAGATTGACAGAATAGATTTTAACACGAAGATTGATTGGAAAGAAAAGCAGGCTTTTGTGAAAGCAGCCTTTCCCGTTGCAATAAATTCGGATAAGGCAACTTATGATATCCAATTCGGCAATGTGGAACGGCCTACCCATTGGAATACCAGCTGGGACCTTGCAAAATTCGAAGTATGCGCACACAAATGGGCGGATTTATCAGAAGGCGGATATGGCGTTGCTCTGCTCAATGACTGTAAGTACGGATATGATATCAAGGATTCCGTCATGCGGCTTTCTCTGCTGAAATCTGCCATACATCCCAATCCGGATGCGGACAAAGAATTGCATGAATTTACCTATTCCCTTTATCCTCATTTCGGTAATTTTAAAGAGGCGAAAGTAGACCAGATGGCATACCGGCTAAACTGCCCGGTTTATTGTGTACTGCAAGAGGCCCATACCGGTACCCTGCCTGAAGAAATTTCTTTTATATCGGTAGATCAAAGTAATGTATTCATTGATACGATTAAGAAATCGGAAAGCGGAAAGGAATACATTGTTCGTATGTATGAAAACCATAACCGGCTCACGGCAGGCTGCTGTACCTTCTATCAGGATATTTGCAGCGTTGTGGAGTGTGACCTTTTGGAAAATGATATTTCAGAAGTCTGCCATCAGGGAAATCAATTCGAGTTTTTAATGAAACCCTTTGAAATCAAAACATTTAAAATTGTTATGAAATAATTTCCAGAAATATGTTAAAATGAAGAGGAGGCATAGAAGTCGGGCTTAATCTTCATTTTAACTTTTTTGTGAATGTCCAATTCTTATTTGGATATTCCGAATTCCGTAATTGAAATAACTATCTTTAGTTTTTTCAATCTTTTGTAAATACCAAATTTTCGATTGGATATCAATGAATTCGTAGATGAAAAACCATATTTTTATTAACCAACATTATGAATTAACGGATAAAACAAGGGGGAAAGCAATGGATATATTAAAAGAACGCAGCAGATTTCAAGAAACACGAAAGATTTACGATGCTGCTCTGCTGAATTTTCGTGGGGTAGAAGGATATGATGTTTATAACTGTTCTATTCCCTTCTTCTGGAATGGAAAGAGATATATTTATGGACGGGTTGAACGAAGAGCAGAATGGATGCGCTCTCTGGTACGTTTATTTGAAGAGACGGGAAAAGATGAATGGAGTCTTGTGCCGGAATCCATGATATATCAGTTGGAGGACCCATATATCAGCATTATTAAGAATCAAATGGTGTTGGGAGGAACTCATGTCCGTATCAATGGTACGAAATTAGACACTTATTATGGGTATTTTTATCGTGGTACGGAGCTGGGGGATCTCTATTATTTCACAACAGGTCCGGAATATATGAAGGATATCCGTCTGGTTGAACTTGCAGGCGGCAGAATAGGAGTATTTTCCAGACCAAGGAATAACAGCATACTGGAAAAGCATGGCAGTGAGTCTATGATAGGATTTTCCATTATTAATTCGCTGGATGAGCTTACGGCAGATGTTATTGAAAATGCACCTTTTATTGAAGGATTATTCTCAGACGGAGAATGGGGCGGATGTAATCAGGCATATCTGCTTGATGGCGGAAACATCGGTGTTATCGGTCATCTAAGTTACAGTTATGCTGACAGTACCGGAGAGAAACAATCTTCTTATATGAATATGTCCTTTGTGCTGGAACCGGATACCTTAGCAGTGCATGACTATAAAATTATTGGAACCAGAGATTGCTATCCTGCCGGTCCTGCAAAAAAGCCCCACCTGGCAGACTGCGCTTTTACCTCCGGCATTGTGATGCGTGAAGACGGCAGGGCTGACCTCTACAGTGGAATCGGTGATTGCAGGGAAGGCTGTATTGTAATTGATTACCCTTTTGAAGGGTACGGACGAATAAAATAATTTCTGTGGTAAAAGGTCAGTCTTTCACAGTGGAATGGCAAGTTGCACTTAAACAAATCGGCAATATATATTGGAACAAAGCTTTTAGTACTCACATAATAAAATAAGATATGGAAAAGGTATGTTAATCACTATGATGGAATCGAAGACGGCAATAACTCCTTACAGTTTGAAAACCGAATACCTGGCTAACCCCCTTGGCATTGATGCAGAAAGACCGCGTTTTAGCTGGCTGCTAAAATCAGAGGCAAGAGGCATGGCACAGTATGCTTACAGGGTGATTGTCGCTACCAGTTTAGAACTGCTTGCACAGAATACCGGGGATATGTGGGACAGTGGCAAGGTTATTTCAAAAGAAACTGTTAATATTGAATATACAGGTAAGAGGCTTTGCAGCAGAACAAGCTATTGGTGGCGTGTGTACTCTTATCATAACGGGAATGAGACAGGTACTGTCAGTGAGAGCGCTGTGTTTGAGACCGCCCTTATGGAACCGTCGGATTTTATCTGTAAATGGACCGGTACAGAGGAAGAAATAAGCTCACCCATCTTTCGAAGGGAATTTCATTTAGAGGAAAAAGCAGTGAAGGCCCGTGCATATATATGCGGGTTAGGCTATTATGAGATGTACTTTAACGGACAAAAAGCAGGGGATCATGTCCTGGACCCGAATTGGACGGATTTTGATGACCGTACACTGAGAGATTTGATTTACCCTTATAAGGATAACTCCAGAAAACGGGCGCTTTATGTTACATATGATATTACCTCCCTGCTGAAATTCGGCAGTAATGCAATTGGCATCATGCTTGGAAATGGCTTGTATAACCAAAATGAAAGAAATGTCGAGGGCAGGATGGCCTACGGGAAGCCTAAGTTCTGGCTGCAGATACATATAAAGTTCGAGGACGGAAGTGAAAAAGTCATCGGAAGCGGCAATGGGTGGAAATATTCAGAGGGGCCGGTAGTTTTCAATAACATCTATTATGGTGAAATCTACGATGCCAGGTTGGAGCAGGCAGGCTGGAAGGAGTCTGGATATGATGACTCAAGCTGGAATGCAGCGAAAGAAGTGCCTGGGGTGGCTGGAAAATTAAAGTCCCAGATGTCACCGGCTGATAAGGTAATATCAGTAATGGAGCCTGTCGGCATTACAGGCAACAAAACCGGAAGTAAGGTCTATGACCTTGGACAGAATATTTCAGGATGGGCAAAGATAAAGGTCTGTGGCGGCACCGGCAAAAAAGTAGAGATGAGGTTTGCAGAAGAGCTTGATGACAATGGATATCTGGATTTTAACAGCGCAGGCTCTAAGGAACAGATTCAGAAAGATGTTTATATTCTAGCTGGTAAGGGAATTGAAACTTATGAGCCTCGTTTTACCTGGCATGGTTTTCGGTATATTGAGGTAACTATGGATGAGGAAGTCCATATGGAAAGCCTTACAGGTATTGTTGTGCATGCCGATATCAAGAGCGTTGGCAGTTTCTCCTGTTCAAACCAGCTGTTTAATAGGATTTATGAGATATATAGATGGAGTCAATTGACAAATTTACATAGCGGAGTACCCAGTGACTGCCCTCACCGTGAACGGCTTGGATATACCGGTGATGCTCAGATAACTGCCGAATCTGCAATGTTTAGCTTTGATATGGCAGCCTTTTATACAAAATGGATTGAAGATATAGACTATGCCAGAGATATGAACTCTGGGTATATTCCGCATACGGTGCCTTTTTATGGCGGCGGTGGTGGCCCCGGAGGTTGGGGCTGTGCCGCGATATTATTACCATGGTATATGTACCTTTACTATGGGGATAAAAGGATATTGGAAAGCCATTATGAAATGATGCTTGCCTGGATGGAATACCTGCGCAGACATGCAGATGAGGACGGCATTATTACCAGCGAGGAACCTGGCTCCTGGTGCCTTGGTGAATGGGTGGTACCCCATCAATTTGATGAAGTTGCAGGAAAAAAAGACGGGTTCAATATTGATGTTCCGACAGAACTTGTAAATACCTGTTTCTATATACAGTCAGCCGCTATTATGAAGGCAATTGCCCGAATTCTTGGAGATAATGAAAAAGAGAGCCGCTTTACAACTCTCAGTTCTGATTTAAAAAGAGGAATGCATAAAAGATTCTATCATGAGGATACCGGCTCCTATGGGGCAGGTGTTCAAGGGTGTGATGTATTTGCGCTGGCAGCGGACTGTGTTACGGAAGAAAATAAAGGGAAGGTGATAGCAAATCTGCTCGGAAACATTACAGATAAGAATGAAGGACACTTTGATACCGGTATCTTCGGAACACCACAGATGCTAGAAATACTCTCAGAGAACGGAGAGCAGGAAACAGCTTATACTGTAATGAACCAGACAAGTTATCCGGGCTATGGATATATGCTGTCCCAAGGGGCGACAACTCTTTGGGAGTGCTGGGAAAAAGAGCACGGTTCTCATAACCATCCCATGTTTGGAAGTGTTACAGCCTGGATGTTTAAGTACGTTGCCGGTCTGCGGCCGGATAAGAATAAGCCGGGATTTGAGCACCTTATAGTACGGCCATATTTGTTCTCGGAAATTGATTATGCGGAAGCCTCCTATGAATCTGTGCGGGGACATATAGGAATTCGATGGGAGAGAACGGACACTAACAAGGCAGTACTTCTGGAGATTCCCTGTAATTGCAGCGCAGAGGTGTATTTACCGGTAAAAGATTTAGAACGGATAGCAGAAAGTGGAATATATATCTTTGATAATGGGAAGCTGCTTGAGGGGATTCAAGGGATAACAGGATATTCATTGGAAGAAGACGGGGTAATGATAACGGTACAGTCCGGAGTATATCGTTTTGAATTATAAGAAGGGTTCGGGGGCAAGGTATTAAATCCAATAAATTTTTTAATTTACTTTCACTATCTTCTTTTGACTAAACAGAGTTAGCTTAAATGGGTTGCCCTCATTAAGCTGGCTCTGTTTTGCTATATTGAAATAACATTCAACACTGGCTCTTATTTGATTAATAATGATAATTTGTATTAAATTAAGGATACACAATATGATATGTTCTGGAAGGTAGATTATGAAAAAAGAAATAAATATATCCTGATATACACTAAAATATTGAGATTGATGTCTAATTATATAATTTACAAATTATGTTGAAATTACCAAATATTTGAACTATAATATACAAGGTTATCAATAAAATGTTTTACTATAAAAAACAAAGGCCTGAGCATTTAATGATAACTCTTATAATGTGAAAGGGGATACAAATGAAAAAGTTTATTTCAAAATTAATTTGTGCAGCTCTAATATTTATGATGGTTGTCACACCAGTACAAGCAGCAACAAGTACCCTAAAAGATATCGATGTAAATGATCCGGCATCAGACAAAGTAATGTGGGCTGTAGAGCAGGGGTATATGAAACCTGTATTAGGAAGGTTTTTTCCTGATAAAAAGGTAAACCGTGGTGAATTTGCCTATATAATATGGAAAGTAACAGGATTAAAATTGATTAATCCTTCGCAACAATCATTTACTGATATAGGTAAAACATATCAATATTATAAGTATATAGAAACCATGAAGAAATATATCAATTCTTATAAAGCTAGTGATGGAACTAAAACATTTAAACCCAAAGGATATATTACCAGGGAAGATGCTGCTATGGCTGTAGTAAAGATGTTAGGTTTTGATACAAATGAAGCATTATTAGATGATGTGGAATCAGATATATCCATAGAAGACTTTATAGTTGATGCAAACAAAATTACTAAGGCAAATTTGAAGTATGTTGAAATAGCCGTTGTAAATGAGTTAATGGATTTTACAATGAATGATAATGGTGATATTTACTTTAACCCCAAAAATGTTCTGACTAGAAAAGAACTTGCTAATTTGTTGTGGAATGCGACTCAGTTAAGAGATTACTACAAAACAGACTATGATGAAGATACTGATGAGCAGGATTCAAACGAAAATAATAATAACAACCAAAATGATAATGCAATAGATTCTAATTATGATTCATCGGAAGATGGAGCTGAATATCCTTGGAGTAGGAATATTAATGTAAAATTCCAGGATAACCCTGACTATATTGGAAGCTGGGAATCTGTTGCATATGTGAATGATATCGAATCTTTTAAACCTGGCATGCAGCAAAGCTTTAGTTTGTTTTTAGAAAGCCTTGAGATTCTTCCGAAGGGATATACAGATAAAAGTTGGCTTAAGTGGACAGATGGACACATTTTGAATATTGGCGGAGATTCAACAAATGGAAATTTGATTCTTAAGGAGATAAATGGTGAGAAATACCTGTTTTTACAATGGATTTCTGGTGATCAATTATTTCGTGGACAAGAACCTTCCTGGTATGTATTAAAAAGAACTAAGTAGAAAGATTTATATTATATGTACTTCTAACAAGAGGAACTTTTGAAAAAAAGTTCCTCTTTGTTGAGTTTGTTAGTTATGATCGGATTATCAAAAACAAGCAAGGCAAAATTTGACAGAAAGTAAATATATGTTATAATAAGGAATAAATGTAAATTGATTAACTAAAATAAAGTAAAAATAAGGGGTTAAATATGAGGAAAAAATTTATTAGAAAATTCATTACTACATTACTTGCAACAACACTATTCCTATCATCCGTTACTTCGGCAGCAGCAAAGGTTACCGTAAACAAAGGCTTAATTGATATCGGGGAAAAGAGCTTATATGCCCAAATAATGGGAAATAATAGTAAAGTATCAGTTGTTTTTGACTCCGGATATGGAGATGGAATTTATACTTATTCAGAAGATCCAACCTATGAGACATGGGGGAATATTCAGACCAAGATATCCAAGTATGCCAAAACTATAACTTATGACAGAGCTGGCTTAGGACAAAGTGATAGCGGTGTTAACAGAGAGCCATTAAGTACTGAATTAATTGACTCTTATCTGGATGGCAATGATATACCATACGATGCTTCTGTTTTTGAAACAGGTACAGGAAAAACAGCTATTGACAGAGCAAGAGACTTACATGCATTATTAGATGCAGCAGATGTAGACGGACCATACTTATTGGTGATTCATTCTATTTCAATGCTAGAAGCAGTAGAATTTGTCAAAGAATATCCGGGTCAGGTAGCCGGAATCGTCAGTGTGGATGGCACTGCTGCGGAGACCTTACAAAAAAATATAGAGTTTTTTAGAACTTATGCTCCTGATATAGAAGAATTATTTTTAAATCAGTTTCAAGAGTATGACGGAACTTTAAGTGAAGTTATCCAAAGCTCTTTGCAGGTACAGAATGCAGGTGATGTATTGAGAAATATTCCATTTACAATCTTGCATCCTTCAGATAGCGGCGAAGGTCCTGAATACCAAAAGATGTCAGATGATACTATGAGAGAATGGGCAACATGGTCAGATTATTCCAAGCTTATTTTTGTTAATGACACAGGCCATTATATTATGAAGGACCAACCTAAGGTTGTAATTAAAGCTATAAAAGACATGTTGAAAAAGATAGATAAAAATTGTAAGTAAATGCTGGT
>JAEXGM010000081.1 GCA_023450835.1 Bacillota bacterium
AAAAATATTGCAGCCATCTTTCATTTGCAAGCTCAAATCTACTTGCATGAAAAACAACTGCAATATTTTCTCATTTAAATATACATTTACCTAATAACTATTATTTAATCGCAACCCCATGCTTTAACAGAAAATCTGTCCATATCTTATAATAGGCCGCCTTAAGATGGATATTGTCAAAGGTATATTTCGCCGGTATTCCACCGGTATTATCCGTAATTGCTTCATTCACATCAATATAAAAAATCTTTTTATCATCGGCAAGTCCTTCAAGATGATTATTTCTGTCTTTGATATTTTTATTATTAAAGATAGGGTCTGTATCTGACTTTTCCTTGGTTACATTCATAATAGCTTCTACAAAGATAATGGCATTCGGCTGAAGCTCTTCTATCCTTTCAACTACCTCTTTGTAAGCTTTGGTAAAGGATTTTGCAGTGCCGGTTCCCATCTCATTAATGCCAAGCATAATATATATCTTCTGGAAGCTCTTCTTTTGCAGTGCTTCCTCTATGGTCATCTTTTTACCGTCAATTTCTGCTACTTTCTTATCAAATACATCATATATGGTAAGGCCAACATCTGCAAAGAAGGTTGGATTCTTCCAGCCGGAATAATCCGCAAGGCCTACTGTTCTGGAATCACCGATAAACAGTGCATCATCAAAATAGCTTTTTTTAACGGCAACAAACTCATAGGAAGACGGACTGTCCGGCTCTGCTGTTTTACCCGGGTCATTATCTCCTTTTGTTTTGCCTGTACCGCTTGAGTCATTCCCGGGCGAATTATTGCCGTTATCCTTTGAATTATCTTTCGTTCCATTCTGGCCGTCTTTGCTTGAACCATTCTTCCCGGTATCTTGTGAACCGTTATCAGTCTCGCTCTTTCCGGTACCTTGTGAACCATTTCCGGTGTCATTCTTTCCAGTATCCTGTGAGCCATTATCGGTGCCATTCCCTGACTCATTATCGCCGGTATTCTGTGAACCGTTATCCTTACCTGTACCTTCTGTTCCATTGTCCGCTTCATTCTTACCGTTATTCTCTGAGCCATCCGCCGGTGTATTGCTGCCTGTATCTGCTGAGCCATTCCCTGGCGTATTGCTGTCTGTACCTTTGGAGCCATCTTCCGGTTTATCCTTATCAGGAGCTTTCGTTGGTAAATCCCCATCATCCGAAACATTGTCTCCTGAGGCAACTTCTTCCGGTTTATTCTCTTTTGCCATTCCCCACGGATAATTCTTATCCTTTATTCCTTCAAACACCACTGATAATCTGGGATGTTTTAATAAATCCACCGAATAATCCGCATAAACGGAATTCTTCCCCATATAAGCTGCAAGGGTAAGGATTACAGCACTTATAATTAACAACATCATAAAGGGATATTTCCCTAAGTTCCTAAAGAATTTCATTTCCTTCTCCCTTTCTATACTTTTCTCTATTATTAAAAGTCTGGGTAAATTTATTAATTATAACCAAACCTTACTAGGCAATTTCATAAAAACAATCCCTGTCAAGCTCCGGCATCAAAACTGGAAGTACATAAATGGGTTATTGATTCCATTTGCAAGCTGGTATATACAATACCAGAAGACAAAGAATAATATGACGGTGCAAAGGACATTGTGCTTGTGCTTTTCAAACCATCTTTGTCCATATGGAAAGCAAAAGAAAATTCCAATAAGAAACAACCATTTATACTGTCCCAGATATTTGACAAAGTCCCCGGTATTTACATTTACTCCGGAAACCAGATGAAACATTCTTCCCAGGTAAGTTCCCATATCCCCAAAATTATTGATGGCAAAGAGCATCCAGGTAACCGGTATCACAAGGAGCATATACAGTCTTGCAAGTACCCTGGACTTCTCCAGATAAGGCTTCATCCACAGCTTTTCCAATAAAATGAGTAAAAACAATGACAGTCCCCAAAGGATATAATTCCAACTGGCCCCATGCCATAAGCCGGTGAATAGCCATACCACCAGCAGGTTAAGGATAAGACGCCCCGTGCCCTTTCTGTTCCCTCCGAGAGGAATATAGATATAGTCTTTAAACCATCTTCCAAGTGTTATGTGCCATCTGCGCCAGAACTCCGTCATGGATTTTGACATGTAGGGATGTTTAAAGTTAAGAGGTAATTCAAATCCTAGCATCTTACCTATACCGATTGCCATCAGCGTATAACCATGAAAATCAAAATAAAGCTGCAGGGTATATCCAAGGGCTCCCAGCCAGGCAAGAGGTGTTGAAATACTGATGAATCCAATGGTCTGAATATCATTCCACAGAATTCCGATACGGTCGGCCAGCAAGACTTTCATAGCAAGTCCTATGGTAAAAACCTTCAAGCCCTCTTCTACCTTAAAAGAAGGAATCCTGCGGTAAGTAAGCTGCTCTCTGATTTCCTTATATGGAGTAATCGGTCCCGATACCAGCTTAGGAAACATGAAAAGATAAGTGGCAAGATTAAAAATAGATGGCTCCTCCTCTATGTCACCCCGATAAACATCCACTATATAGGATACCGCTTGGAAGGTGTAGAAACTGATTCCAAGAGGCAGTCCCATCTTTAGAGCCGAAAGGTGTATCTGAGAAGAAAATATATTAAAAATTCCGTTGATATTTTCAATGGTAAAGTTAATGTATTTAAAGAAAAACAGCATGCCAAAATTGTAGATCAATGCTGCAATCAGCCATGCTTTTTTCTTTGACGGCACCACCCGGCGTCTTATATTCTTTGCTGCGATATAATTGACTATAGCAGATAATATAAGTAAAATAAGATACTTATAATCACCTAATGTATAGAAAATAATACTTCCGATAAGAAGAACGATATTCCGAAACCTTGCAGGCACAAGATAATATACAATTAAGAATATCGGTAAGAAACGAAAAATAAACTCCAAACTACTAAAAACCAATGCTTTGCCCTCCCTCACATCGTACCAAGCTAACATTCTATCAACGCACTGCAAGATTGTGCCGAGGGTTTCGCAGGCAGAATCTTGTGCAGAAATTATTCTTCTCAATAATTCCTGCAATGCCCGTCCAACTTCTCTGATATTAGTACTAGCTTATTGCTGTCAAGAGAGGATTATACACTATTTTTCACAAAATACCATTAATTTAATTTTAATTAATTTTACATTTTAATAAACAAACTTCTCTAAAATTTAATATATACATTTATTCCCATAAATACTGGAATTTCAAGGCTTTTGTGCCATATTTTTATATATTTTCAGCCTTTGATAGCCCCGTCTGCAATCCCTTTTAAAATCTGCTTCTGAAAAATGGCATAAAAAACAATAACCGGTATTGCCGCTAAGATAAGAGCGCTTAAAATTGCCGTCCAATCACTGCTGTATTGTCCGAACAAAGTATTAGTCGATAATAAAAGACTGTACTTTTTATTGTCGGAGATATTAATTAGGGGTAAAAGGAAATCATTCCATATCCAGAGGACATTAGTAATACATATTGTTGCTGTTATGGGCTTTAACATGGGAAATACAATATGGGAAAATGTCTTTATATTGTTGCACCCGTCAATGGCAGCCGCCTCCTCCAGGTCTATGGGTATGCCTTTTACAAAACCATGATAGAGAAAGATTGCCATACTGACTCCCAATCCGGCATAAACAAAGGAAAGTCCCACCAGGGAATTCTTAATATGGAATGCCAGTACGACCCGGTATAAAGGTATCATAATAGAACTAAAGGGTATCAGCATGGAAAAGACAAACAAACTAAAGATGGCAGACGACAGCTTCGTTTTTGTACGGCACAGCTTCCACCCGGCCAAAGCAGAAAACAGTATAATAAGGGTCACACTAAGAAAAGACAGAAGCACCGTATTGCCAAAGCTTCGGAGGTAATGCATCTTTTCAACGGTTCGTATGTAATTCTTTAAGTCAATTGACTTTGGCAAAGACATCACATTGGTCAGCAGTTCCCCATTTGTCTTAAAGGAATTTACCAATGCCATAATAAGCGGAAAGAGCCAGAAAACCGCTGCTAATATCAACAGAAGATATATCATAAAATGAGAGAATTTTTTTCTTAACATCTCAGAGTTCCTGCTCCTTTCCCTTCATGACCCTTAACTGGATAATGGTAATCAGAAGTATAATCAGAAAAAGCACCGTAGATTTTGCCGTTGCATAGCCATATCGTATATTTCCCGAAAAAGCCTCTTCATAGATATTAATGGCAACCGACTGTGTCATTCTTCCCGGCCCGCCCCCTGTCAGCGAGTATATAACATCAAAGACCTGAAAGGCTGTGTTCAGCGTCCAGAAGATACAAATTGTTAACGCCGGCTGAATCATAGGAAAGATTATCTTCCAGAACCGCTGCCAGGCGTTGGCGCCATCCAGACTGGCTGACTCTTTTAAGTCTTCTGGCACCCCCTGCAGCGCTGCCATATATATAATCATCAGATAACCGGCAGAACCCCATACGGCAACAATGATAATGGCAATAAATGCGTACTTCGGATCACCAATCCAGGATTTATCCAGAAATTTCATTCCCCAGTTATCCGCCAGATAGTACAATACCTTTGTAAAGATAAAGGACCACATATACCCGCCGATAATCATACTAATCATATTGGGCATATAAAAAAGTGTCCGTAATATTCCTTTGGCCTTTGCCCTGCTTTCAATGGTAACAGCAAGTAAAAGTGCGGTAACATTAGCTGCAAGCAGCATTACAACCACATATTTTGTAGTAAACAAAAGAGAGCTCCAGTAATCCTCATCCTTTAATACATCTTTGAAATTATTTATCCCAACAAAATGGTAGCTCCTGTACAGCCCGTTCCAATCTGTTAAGGCGTAAAACATACCTGCTATGGCAGGATAAAGCTTAAACACGATATATACAATCAAAGCTGGTGCCACAAAGAGCATTAATGTCATGTTATCCCGTTTCTTGCTATGCATTTTGTCTCTCCCTATTCTGATAACAAAGGAGCAGGCATTTGCCCGCCCCTTACTCTATTTATTGATTAAAACTGTTTGCCTGTTTAAAAGCTTCATCCAGTTTCTTTATAATGTCTTCTTTCGAAACTGCTCCGACACAGTATTCCTGCAGTAATTTTCCCTGTTCATCCGTAACGGAAGAAGGCAGCACCAGATCCTGATATGCGCGTCCTTCCTCTACATACTTGGAAGCTTCCGCAACCCAGGAGGAGGCCTCAAAAGTGTGAACGGTTGCTAAAGGATTAAAGGAGCAGGCTTTAAAAAGTGCGGAAGAATCCTTATCGTCCAGTACATAATTTGCAAACTCAAGGGCAATATCCAGATTCTTGCTCTTAGGATATACACCTAACGTAGTTGAGGTAGAAAGATTTACAAGAGTACAATCTTTATTGTTATTGACAGGAAGAGGAAATACTCCCATCTTCATATCAGGATTCGTGGTCATAATGGTCTGAGCTGCCCAGGTTCCCTGTACATACATGGCTGCCTTTCCATTTGCAAAATCTGCGCTTCCGGCTTCACTGCCTTCTTCCATGGGTCTTGTCGTACCATTCTGAAGGATGACATCAATCGGATCAAAGATGTCTTTGATTTCATCATAGGATGCCTGGTCCTTATACATTCTTTCCAGCCAATCCTTTGCTTCTCCGGAAACTTTTCCTCCAATAGTAAGTGCTGTCATAAGCTGGGGCACCCACTGCTCCTGGAAGGCAAGCATAAAGGGTGTATAGCCGTTATCCTTTAAAACCTTGCAGACATTCTTTAAGTCATCCAGTGTATCGGGAGCTTTCAGTCCGCATTTATCAAAAATATCTTTATTATATAAAACGCCCCATGCCTGGCTCTCAATGGGCACTGCCAATACTTTGCCATCCACGCTTACGGTATTTCTTACGTTTTCATAAATCTTACCTGTAAGAGGCTGGTCCGTCAGGTCTGTCAGATTTCCTGCCTTATTATATACGGCAATGTTATTGCTATGTAGTGTATAAAGGTCCGGTGCATCATCTCCTGAGATTCTGGCCTGTAATACGCTCTCATACTGGTCGGAACTTGGCATCTCCAGATTCACCTTAACTTTTACTCCCTTTTCTTCCATCTTTGCTTCAAACTGCTTGCAGTAGGTCTCCCACTGGTCCATATACTGAGGGAAGCTCATCATTACATTTAATTCTACTTCTTTTACCGGTTCCTTTTCTTTTTCCGGTGCTTTCGTTGCTTCCTGTGTCGTTTGTGCCCCGGCAGGCTCATTCTTCGTCTCATTCTTTGCACAGGCGCTCAAAGATACCACAAGACTTACTGCCAATCCCAAAGCCAGAAACTTTCTCACTAATTTCATAAATCATCCTCCTGACTGAATATAATAATATAACTCACGCTGCCAACACGCCGCATCCCCGACGCCGGCAAAATTGGTGCAACAAATGTACTCTACAACTTTTCCTGTTGCTCTCCTGCTCATCTACCCATATTATAGGATAGTGAAGAATAAATAGCATTTTCCATTTCCGTTTAAGTTTATTGTATATTATTATCTTCCTTCATTTCCTTGGGCGTTCTCCCATAGAACTTCTTAAAGGTCTTATAAAAATGTGCCTGGTCCACATACCCCAGCCTTTCACCAATCTCCTTAATAGGAATCTTATAGGTAACTAACAGCTCTCTGGCCCGCTCCATCCGAAGAGCGGTAACATACTCTGAAAAACCCTTTCCCACAGCGGTCTTAAACACCTTGCTTAAATACTCCTTGCTGATGAAAAAAGTAGCCGCAGCCTGTTCCAGGGTGATGCCTTCCGTATAATGTTCCTTTACATACTCTGTGATTTGCTTAATATCGATACGGTTTCTGGCATGGATCAGTTCCTGTATTCTGGTGTAAGCAGTGTAATATAAATCCGTCAGAAATCCATACATCTCATCGAAGGAACATTCTTTGCTAAATACAAAAACTGTGCTCTTGCCTTCAAATATTTCTGCTGCGTCATACTGCCTTTCCATAATAAACTGCTGCAGGGTACCAAGCATGGAATAATAAACGCATATCATAGTTCCTTTGGGAACCGTTCCGGCTTCATTCTTTACGATCAGTTCATAGATATCGTTCAGCAGATTCCTCATTACCTGCATATCACTGGTAATCATGGCATCCGCCAGACAGTCCCTCAGCTTATAATAGCTTCCGGCCCAGGAAGTATCCAAAAAACTTCCCACCAGATTTTCTTCTCTTACGTCCTTTTTCTCCCTCAGGGTATGTATGCACTTCCTTAACAGCTGATTTAACTCCTCCTGTTTTATGGGCTTTAGGAGATAATCCAGGGCTCCTAATTTCATAGCACTGCGGACAAATTCATAATTATCATACCCGCTGACAAAGATAACACAGGCATCATTGCCTTCCCTTCGCAAAGCAGCAATCAAATCCAGCCCATTCAATAACGGCATATTTACATCCACCAGAATAATCTCCGGCTTCATGTGATGTATCAGCTCCAGGCCATATTCCCCGTCGGAAGCCTCTCCCACAATCCGTATGCCGAATTCTTCCCAGTAACCCAACTGCCTGATGACCTTTCTGGTCCAGGTCTCATCATCAATAATCACTGCTTTCGCCAATGTCATTCTTATTCTCCTTTATTGCCTTCGTCAGGACACAGACCGTTGTCCCCTCTCCTGACCGGCTTTCAATGGTTACCCCGTATTTTGAATCCGTATATTTTATTCGTATCCGTGAATGTACATTTCCGAGTCCGATATGGGAGCTGGTCTTTAGTGCATTTCCGGCATCTTCCCCCAGTATCTCCCTGATTTGTGACAGTCTCTCTTTTGATAGACCGATACCGTTATCACTGATTTGGAGCATCAAATCATTCTCTTCTGTTACGATGGCTTTTAACTGAATCTTCCAGGCCCCTGCTTTGTTGATGAGCCCATGCTCCAGACTGTTCTCCAATATTGGCTGTAAGATCAGCTTAGGGACCACATATTCCATCAGCTCTTTTTTCACCTGTACTTCAAATTCAATCCGGTTATCGAATCTTTCATTCTGAATATTCAAATACTCTTGCAGATAGCGGATTTCTTCCCTAAGGCACACCATCTCTCTGGTAAAACTCAAAGAATAGCGCATAATATCACTTAACGAAGTGGTCATGTCATAGATTTTTGTCACATTCTTTTCTAAGGCAATTCCTCCGATGGTCTGCAGGGTATTATGCATGAAATGAGGATTTATCTGTGCCTGCAGTGCTCTGACCTGTGCCTCTCTTTTCTCAATCTTACTCTGGTACTCCTGCTTAATCAGCCTTTGGTTACGTTCCATCATCAAATTAAAGCTGTTTTGGAGTATACCGATTTCATCCTTTCTGTCTGCAGGTATCTCTTCCGAGTAGCTGTTAATCATTGCTGTCTGCATCTTCTCGGCAAGAGCAATAATGGGCTTGCTGAGGATTCCTGAATATAACACCGAACCGGTAATGGAGATAATCACCGCAATACCGGCAATAATGAGTCCCGCAACCAGCATCTGCCTCATGGCATTTGTAATTACAAACCCCGGCACCGCAAAAAGTATTACCAGCTTCCCTCTGTTTACGCTTCGATAGAACCAGAAATTATCTTTATAATAGAATTCCTGCTCTTTGCTTTCCTGGAATCTTCTCGTAATATCGGCAAGATCAATTGATTGTATTTTGGAATCACTCTTGCTGTAATCAGCCTCAATCAGTTCCCCTTCATCATTAAAAAGCATAACGGATTCGTCTTCCGTTGTTTTGATATTTTCCAGAATGTCCTGTATTTCATAGGGCCTTATCTTCATAGTTATGAGAGCTACCGGCACATTCTCATAAAAGTCGTAAACCTGATGGGCAATCACAATCTCTTTTCCGTCCCGTTTAAACACGATATTCGTCTGGAGGGACTTATCCCTTTCTTCCCAGAACTTTAATTTTTCTTCAGCCTCTTCCATATCCGCTTTGGAACGCTTCGCCACCAGCGCCTGCTTCGTCTTCAAATTATACAATTCGATGGAATTAATATTACTGTCCATGCTTATTACGGTATTCATAGCTGAGATAAGCTGCAGCTTGGAAGTAAAATCCAGGTTTTTCCCGGTCTTGCACCAATCCATGATGATGTTTTTGATTTCCTTATTGACTTCAAAACTATAAAATTGATTCACGTAGTCCTTTGTCTCCAGACCTAATCGGTCCTGCAGCCAGCCGGTACTCATTTTTCTGTTATAGATTAATTGCTCCTTTAACGTATTGCGGGATATCTGCACTGTGATTGCCGTCGTCGAACCGACTAAAAGCAGAGAAAATGCCAGAATTGCCAGCAGAATTTTCTTACGGATAGATAAATTTCGATACCTTCCCTTCATCTTAACCCCTTTCGTGAATATCAAATCTTCAATTTGATATTCCTGAATCCATAGTTGAAAAAACTGTCTTTTGTTTTTTCAACCTAAGCTCCTCCCTATTATATTGTCTCTGTCGCCCGGCCGTACAGCTCGGTCTGCACAGCTTGGATTTCTTCTTTAACTCCTTTCATGAATATCAAATCTTCGATTTGATATTCATGAATACGTAGTTGAAAAAACTGCTTTTTGTTTTTTCAACCTATACCTGTCATGTTATATAAATTATAACATGAATTGCCGCTATTTTATATTTTGCATTTTGAATATATTTAGTTTTATTTATTGTACTTTTTTAAGGCAGCTGAATTTTAGTCTCCGGTATTTGACCCGATTTCTTCTTCGTATTTTTTATTTCCTACTTTTTTATCTACCACTTTCTATTTTACACTTTTTCTGTCCCGTACTTTTTCAGAAATACCGCATATGATGTAGATAAACCGATTAATTTGTCATTTTTCAGAAAGGAGGATTTTTAATGGAGGAAGATTTTCTGCAAGGACTGACCGGGCGCGTCGTTACTCCGTCGGATCCATTCTACAACGCTGACAGGCAGGGCTATAATCATGGGGTTCAAAATTTCCCTCTTATAATAAATTACTGCAATTCTGCAGAAGATGTTGTAAACGCAGTCCGTTGGTCCACCGCCCGCCAGGTTCCCCTTCGCATCCGAAGCGGCGGACATAACTACGAAGGATATTCCAATGGGAATTGCGTTCTGGTAATTGACGTAAGCGAGATGAATGGTATCTCCCTGGATGAGGCAAGCAATGCAGTCCGCGTACAGGGCGGTGTCACCAATGGGCAGCTCTACAATTATATTTCGGCCCTGGGCTATCCCTTTCCCGGCGGTACCTGTCCTACAGTGGGCTTAAGCGGTTATTCCTCAGGCGGTGGCTGGGGGCTCTCCTGCCGCTATTTCGGACTTGGATGTGACAGCCTGCTTGAAATAGAACTCGTAAATTATCAGGGAGATATACTAAACGCAAATCCTTCCTGCAATTCAGACCTCTTCTGGGCTTGTCAGGGCGCAGGAAGCGGTAATTTTGGCGTTATTACCTCCATGACTTTTAAGCTTCCTGCTCCCGTAAGTAATGTAACTCTAGTTGAAATCGACTATCTGCATGTAAGTCCTCAGGAACAGGAGGAATTTCTTTCTGTCTGGCAGGACTGGCTTGAAACTGCCGATAACAGGGTGACTCTCATAGGCCGAATCTATCAATCAGAGGAAGATGGTCTTGCGATGCTTATAAGGGGAATCTTCTATGGAGGACCGGAAGAGGCAACGGATATTTTGACTCTTTTTCTTACACTGCCTCATGCAGTATTCAATATAGAATATGTCACCTTTTTGGAGGCTGTAACAATCCTTGGCAGCTCCTATCCTCCTTTTGAAAAATTTGATGCTGTCAGCCGCTTTGCAGTGAGAAAATACTCTTCTTCCGAGATAAGCTATCTGGTCAACCTAATCAGAACTCCTTCTGAAGGAGCTGTGTTTACGGGCCTGTCCCTATATGCGCTGGGTGGAGAAGTATCCGAAACCGATAGTAATGACACTGCATTTTTTTATCGAAATGCCAGGTATATCTTTTGGCTTGAAACAGTTTGGGAGGATGCCCGGTATGCCTGTGCGAATATGGATTGGATAACCTGCCGTTTTCCGGGATTTTCCGCTCTCACGACAGGTTCCTATGTCAATTTTCCTTTCTATGGCCTGCCTCTGTATCTAACTGAGTACTATGGTGACAATAAAGAAAGGTTGGAAGCCATTAAGAAGAAATATGACCCTTATAATGTATTTACTTTTCCCCAGGGCTTACGAAAGAGTACTTCCGGTTTCGTACCGGCACCTTATACTGCTGCTGAAAGCTCAGACAGCGCCTACTCTGCTTCCGCAGAAAATCATAGAAACTTCCGTTATGTGAATAAGATGGTTCCTTTATAACCTTTAGTTAAAGAATAAGGCAGCACCATGTTTATGAATGGTACTGCCTTAAAATCAAGACTGCTTTCAATTACCCTTAATCTTTCTTCAATATAATATGATGAAAAAATGCAACGGCCTTAAACTCTTCCAGGTCACTTACCGCCTTCTCCATCTGAAGCATCTTCTCCTGCCATGTATTGTCCTTTTGAATCTCCTGATTCTGCTGCAGGTCCCAAAAAGTCCGCAGCCCAAGAATCTTTTGGACCTTAAAAGCCTCCGACCATTTTAATATATCTGAATCATCGTAGTAATCAATTGCCCCAAATTGCTTTGACTGTCCGTTCTCACCTTCTAACAATTCATTTGCATGGTCAAAATTATTTAACAGCACCACCATCTGCATTACCCTTCCGGCTCTATTGTGTTTTAATATAGACAGATACCCTCCTGGCTTTAATATCCTGGAGAACTCTTTTATAATCTCTTCTCTTTCCTTCGCATACTCAAGTACATTATGACACAATATCACATCAAAGAATTCATCCTCAAAACTTTTAAGTTCCTGCAATCCTCCCCGTATCTGCTTATACTCATGCTCCTGAGAACGGTTACGAAGCATCTCTTCATCCGGTTCAATGGCTATAACTTCATTTTCCACAGCAAAATAATCCGCTGAAATGCCATTTCCGCTTCCAAAATCTAAAACACGCTTATTCTGTACGAACTCCAGTTGTCCCCATACCATTTTCTTTTGCAGCAGCTCCCAGGGTTCAATATTCTTCATCTTTCTTTAACCTCCTTACCGCAATTCATACTCTATTTCAATAATAGATTCTTCATTTTCACCAATCATCTCCACTGATATGGTATCGACCGTTGTTTCATATGTAGCTTTATAACTTCCCAGGTCTCTCAGGGCATTTTCCATTTCTTCTTTGGTGTGAATTCTTCCAACTGTCATATGAGGTATATAAGGATAATCCATTTTGTATTTTTCTAAGATTCCCTGATATAAAGCATTGTGGATATTATCTATGTATTCTTTTCCTTCTATTACATTTAAGAACAGATAATATCCAAAGCTATCATCCTGCTTTGTAAATCCACCCATTTGCAGATTAAATGGTTTCACATCCTTTAAAGAAACAGCCAGCCATTCAGTAAGCTCATCATTACTAATTTCACTCTCAAAAGGAAATACCAAGGTTACATGAGGTAAAACCTTTTCTGCCAAAGGGTCATACTTTTTTCTGATTTCATTTATGCTCTGTATATTATCAAACTTTGGAAATATCATTATTGTTCTTTGCTTTACCATAAAACCACCAATTCATTTAATTTTGCAAATGTCCTTTAATTTTCACGCTTACACACCTATCCGTACATTACAACTTCTTCGCTTTGATGATGAAGGATAACGGAAAATTCTTTGCTTTATAGGGGGTATAATAACCTTCCTGAAACTCTACGGGTGCATCCAGTACTTTCCGGTCTGTTTCCTCCACCAGGCATTCTACCAAAAAGCCTGTATGGGCAAGGCTATTTATGTATGTAGACAGTTTACGATTCTTAAGGGTTACCGGGTTACCGCGCTGATTGTAAGAAAAATCCTCTTCATTAAAATAGCTATTTTCAAAGACCATGGAATTATTTTGAGCCTCTACACAGCGCATAAGCGGATGATCCCAGGAGAATATGAAAACACCATCCTTTTTGAGATAAGATGCTATATTCTGAAAGGTTGTCTGCAAATCCACCGTCCAGCCAATGGCATAGATGGAATACACCACGTCAAAGTATTCTGTTGGGAGCCCGCAATTTACCTCCATTGGGGAATTGAAAAGCTTCGACTCATAGTTATTGTCACTTAAAAACTGTTGTGCATTTTCAATCTGCCTTGTTGATATATCAAGCCCCCAAAGCTCGCCTGCACCATTATCACCGCACCATTTAAGGGAATGACCGCTGCCGCAGCCAATATCAAGAACCCTTTTACCCTTAAGTTCAGGAAATAACCCCAGTTCTTCCTCGGTCGGGATAAGGCAGCCATATGCGGGTAACGCTGTTGACCCAATCCAGCTGTCAGCCATAGTATCCCAGCTTTGCTTGTTCTGAAGCAGTATATTTTCATTCATATTTGTCTCCCATCTGCGTGCTCATTATTCCTCTTCCGGTGTGCTAATGCACGCGTACAAATCCCATTACCAGCGGCTAATTCCACTACATCTGTAAATGCAAATGAACTCTTCTGAAAGGCACTGCAATAGACCTTTTCAGTATCTGCAACCATATTTGAAAATCTGGCCATATATAATGGATATGTTATCATAATTTTAGCCTCTTCTACAGA
>JAEXGM010000101.1 GCA_023450835.1 Bacillota bacterium
GTATTAAATAACAGTCCCAATGTCAGTGCAAAAACAAAGAATAAAGTGTTATCCGTAATGGAAGAAAACAGTTATACCCCTAATGTTTACGCCAGAGGGCTTGGCCTTAACTCCATGAATACCATAGGCATCCTATGTGCCGACTCCTCCGATATCTATCTGGCTAATGCTGTTTATTTTCTGGAAAGGGAATTACGGCAGCAGGGATATAGCTCCGTTTTATGCTGTACCGGGTATGACCTGGAGAACAAGCAGAATTGCATGAAACTTCTCCTGTCCAAAAGAGTGGATGCAATTATATTAGTGGGCTCTAATTTTGTTGAGAAAAAAGCTTCTGATAATGCTTATATTTTCGAGGCCTCAAAGGATATTCCGGTTATGATTATCAACGGTTATATAAAACATTCCAACATATACTGCATTTATTGCGATGAATACCAGGCAGTCTATGAAGCAGCTTCCCTGTTAATAAAAGAAGGTTATAAAGAGCCGATTTATCTGTACCGTTCCCTGTCCTACAGCGGAATTCAGAAAAAAGAAGGATTTCTAAAGGCAATAAAGGAAAATCAGTTAGAGCATCACAACCGCACCTACGAATGCACCGGTGATCTGGGGGAGGTAAAAAACTATCTTCTCTCCTTATATGATGGAGGTAAACACTTCGATGCCATTATTACTTCAGATGATGAATTAGCAATCGGAGCAGTAAAATTTGCAAAAGCAAAAAACCTGAATATCCCTCGTGATATCTCCATTATAGGGCATAACAACTCCAAGATTGCCCGGTACTGTGAACCAGAATTAACTTCCGTGGATAACAAACTGGAGACCCTCTGCATTCACACTGTTACTACATTAATGCGTATTTTTGATCATAAAAATGTAGCCTCCAAAACTATATTTTCCGCTGAATTAATCACAAGAGAAACTACAAATTTTAGAATAACGGAGTAATGAAAGAACAAAATTTTTTCTCGATTATCAATTAACAAACAGACAATTTTCATTTTTAATTTGAGTACGCAGCAGGTTGTCAGCAATCTGAATACTGCGCCATATGGAGGATACGATGAAGACTTTTATGGATAGCGATTTCTTACTTACGACAGAAGCAGCTAAAATACTGTTCCATGATTATTGCGAAGGAATGCCGATTCTTGACTATCACTGTCATATCAATCCCAGAGAAATCGCAGAGGATCGTAAATATGATAATATCACACAGGTGTGGCTTGGCGGGGACCATTATAAATGGCGTCTGATGAGAGCAAATGGAATAGAAGAATATTATATAACCGGAGCTGCTCCTGACCGTGAAAAATTCCAGAAGTGGGCACAGACCCTGGAAAAGGCTCCCGGCAATCCCCTCTATCACTGGAGCCACCTGGAGCTGAAACGGTATTTTGGATACCAGGGAGTGCTTAATTCCAAAACCGCGGAGGAAGTCTGGCAATTATGCAATGATACCCTAAAAGACCTGTCTGTCCGGAATATTATCAAAAAATCAGGCGTGACGTTGATCTGCACCACGGACGACCCCGTCGATTCCCTGGAATGGCATGAAAAAATAGCCGCAGATTCCACCTTTGAGGTTCAGGTTCTTCCTGCCTGGAGACCGGATAAAGCTATGAACATCGAGAAAGCCGCCTATTTGGATTATCTGAAGGAGCTCGGTTTTGTCAGCAAAGTGGACATTCATGATTTTGCAAGCCTCAAAGAGGCCTTAAAGGTCAGACTCTCCTATTTTGCAGCTCACGGCTGCAGCGTCAGTGACCATGCTCTGGAATTCGTTATGTTCTATCCCGCTGCTGAGGAAGAAGCTGCACGGATTTTTTCAAAAAGATTAAGCGGAACTGCCGTCACAAGGGAAGAAGAATTAATTTTTAAGACCGCCTTCATGCAGTTTATAGGCCGCGAATATCACCAAAACAACTGGGTTATGCAGCTTCATTACGGCTGTAAACGGGACAATAACGAAACAGCTTACAAAAAGCTTGGTCCGGATACCGGCTATGACTGTATCAACAATTATGCCCCCTCTTCTCATATGGCTGATTTTCTTGGTTCTCTGGAGGCCACCGGCGAATTGCCCAAAACCGTAATTTATTCCCTGAACCCCAATGACAACGCAGCCATCGACACCATCACCGGCTGCTTTCAGAATTCAGATGCAATCGGAAAGATTCAGCACGGCGCCGCCTGGTGGTTTAATGATCATAAAGCCGGAATGACAGAGCAGTTGATTTCCCTTGCCAATATCGGGCTTCTGAGCAATTTTATCGGAATGCTGACAGACTCCAGAAGCTTTCTCTCCTATACCAGACACGAATATTTCCGAAGAATTCTCTGTGATTTGCTGGGCAAATGGATGGATAACGGCGAGCTGCCGGCTGACTATGAAACCTTCGGCCAGATTGCCAAAGATATCTCCTATAATAATGCCGTAAACTTCTTTCATTTTAATCTAAATACCAAATAAGGGATATAAGAAAGAGCTGTCTCTCAACTAATCAATTAGCTTTGAGACAGCCCTCTATATAAGCCCTATCATTTAACTTTTCTTGCCAACATTTGTGCTTTTACACTCAGCTCTGCCGCTTTCAGCGCATGTTTCTGTGTCATGGCATTTTCCGTGCGGTTAATACAATCCAGAATCAGCTGTCCAAAGTATGGGAAACCCACCTTGCCGCTGACATTAAGATAGTGCTCTCCCTCTTTGTCTACCCAGAAAACATGGTCTCCCTGTTCCTCTTTTGCTACGTCAACATATTTTCTTAGTTCAATATATCCTTCTGTTCCAAGAATAATGGTACGTCCGTCACCCCAGGTGGAAAGCCCGTCAGGAGTGAACCAGTCTACACGAAAATATCCCATGGCACCATTATTTCCTACCAGAGTAGCATCACCAAAGTCATCCAGCTCCGGATATTCCGGGTGATTATAATTTCCTATTTCACTGTTTACTACTGTTGCATCTGTAGCTCCCGTATAATATAGAAATTGCTCAATCTGATGGCTTCCAATATCACAGAGAATACCACCATACTTTTCTTTTTCAAAAAACCAGGCCGGCCTGGAGGGAGCATTCAGCCGGTGAGGACCTAAGCCCAGTACCTGAATAACCTTACCGATTGTTCCCGCTTTAACCAATTCCCCTGCATATACTGCGCTTTCCACCTGCAGACGTTCACTGTAGCTGACCATATACTTTCTTCCTGTCTCTTTGGTGATTTTTTCTACCATTTCCAGTTGTTCCAGAGTTGTAAGAGGCGCTTTATCTACAAAGTAATCTTTTCCGGCCCTCATGACACGCAGGCCCAAGGCTGCACGCTCAGAAGTAACACAGGCGGCGGCTACTAATTGTACTTCGGGGTCATTTAGCACCTGCTCTTCACTTACTGCCGCTTTTACACCGGTTTTCCCATAGACCTTAAGAAATGCCTCTACTTTTGCCCCATCCGGATCATAAACCCATTTTAATGCGGCTCCCGCTTCCAGCAATCCGTTAGACATACCATAGATATGGCCATGGTCCAGGCCAACTGCCGCAAATATAAATTCCCCTTCTTTTACTACCGGAGCAGGTCTCCCTTTTGGTGCATAATTCATTCCATCTCTCTTATCCATGATTTACTTTACCTCTTTTCGGTTTATTTTTAAATTTACGCTTAAGGCTTTTCTCTTTTGGGTTTTAAATTTATACTTAAAGCTTTTCTCTTCTGGGTTTAAATTTATGCTTAACGCTTTTCTCTTCTGGGTTTACTTTCCAACGTAATTTCCCAGGGTAATATCATCTGATACGAAATTTTCCACACTTGCTGTTTTCTCATAGAAATAAGTAGCATTTTTCAGTATTCCGTCAATGGTGTAGTATTCATCCTCTTTTGTAATGGGAAGAGTAACCGTCTTTTTCTGAAAACCCGCTTTGTAGATGGCAGTAATCAACTCAACTGTCTTCCTGCCGTCTATGCCTGTAATGAATGGTTTCTCATTATTTTCAAGGGCTGTCAATACATTTTCAATCTCTCCTGTATGTCCTTCATACTTTAGATCTTCGATTGCATCATAGGCCGCATTAAGTTCCTCCATCAGGGCTTTATTATGCCCGGATACCGGGAAGCCATTTTTCAATGATGTTTCTGCCACACAGGACCAGGGAGCCGCAAGCTTGGCCTTCTCACATTGAAGCACGATTCCCTGTTCTTCCCCGTGGTGTATTACTGAGCTTGTTACTTCCGCCACAGAGCCATCCTCATATCTAAGAGCTGCAAAAGACAGATCCTCCGCCTCTGAATTATCATGCATAACATTTGCCAGCAGGGAGGTCACTTCCACCGGAAGTCCACCCTGAATCCAATTAATCATATCAATATGATGTACCGCATGATTTAAAGTAGGACCGCCTCCCTCCTTTTCCCAAGTACCTCTCCACCAGAGATCATAATAACAATGCCCTCTCCACCAGAGTGAGTTGACGTGGGCACAGCGAATCTTTCCTGCCAGACCGCTGTCTGCCATTTTCTTTAATTTGTAGATACTGTTGCGGAAACGGTTCTGTGCGATACATGCCATCGTCACACCGTTTTTCCTCTCTGCCTCCAGCATTGCGTCACATTCCCTTAAGCTGGGAGCCATGGGCTTCTCCACCAGTACATTGATGCCTGCGTTCATACAGTTAACAGCAATTTCTGCATGGGAGGAGGGCGGAGTACATATATGTACCAAATCAATTTTCAGTCCGGATTCCAGCATCTTCTCATGACTGTCGAAAACCTTTGCTTCTTTCAGATCATATTTTATCTTGGTATTTTCTGCTTTGCCGGGGTAAATATCTACAAGCGCTGCAATCTTACACCTATCCGGAAACTGTTTAAGGCCGCTTATATGACTCCCCGAAATATTTCCTGTTCCTATAATTGCTACATTAAACATAATTTATCTGACCTGCCTTCCTTCTATGGTACTTATTTGGTATTTATTGTCTGTCATTATAACATTTTCATCACTCACCCGGAATAATTCCAGTAAAGGGATATTTGTAAAAATTAAAGTATCTGAAGGCTGCAAAAAGACTTATAAAAAAACGAAACACACGTCAGTTATGTCTTAAATATTCCGGACCCTTATCTATCCATAAAGACTTAACTACCAGATGTTTCGTTCTATTTTGCTTTATTAAGATATAATGCAGCTGTTTAAAACAGCTTTTCTTCAGCCGGGCTTAAAATATTTTGGTGCTATGCCCATTAACTGTCTGAAAGTATTACTAAAAAAATAAATATCATTAAATCCGACTCTCTCCGCTACCTCACCAACATTATATTCTCCTGTTTTCAGGAGATCTACCGCTTTATTAATTCTGATACGGTTGATAAACGCCCTTATGGTGCACCCTTCTTTCTTTTTAAAGAGAGCCCCGCAGTATACCGGATTCAGATTAACATTGCCAGCCAGCATCCCCATCGATAAATTTTCACAGTAATGTTCCAAAATATATCTCTTAATAGCTTCTACGTGCCCGTTCTTTTTCTGCAAATCCTCCGTATAAAGAAGTTTATGTAAAACAAGCGAAAATAACGCCTGACATTTGAGCTGGTATCCATCCTTCCTTTGAAGCCATTCAAACTTAATCTCCTGAAATATTTGAGAAAACTCATCAAAATCCGCCCTGACAGTAACCGGTGCGAGATTGATATCTTCTCCCTCCGAAAGAACAAAATCAAGTGCCACACAGCTCATTCTTTCCGTCCAGGCCGTTCTTACGCTTCCGCATTTTACAAACACCACAGTTCCTGCCACCGGTTCATAGTTTATTCCGTCTATGATATAATGTGCTTTTCCTGACAGAATGAATACCATAGAATAAAAATTTATCGTCTGATGATCTATTTTCCACGCCGGTGTACATTCCTTATAAACAAAATAATTCATTTGCGGATGTAACATATGCTCCACTCCTTTGTACTTACTGAACAAAATATAACATAATCTGCTGTTTTATTGCCAGTGCGCATTCTGCCAATTCCTGAATCCGTAAATCATCCATGCGGGTAACAGGAGCAGAAATACTGATTGCATAACGTACATTTTTCCCAAAGTCCGGAAGGCTCACGGCAATGCATCTTATTCCCGGCTCATTCTCCTCATTATCAAGGGCATATCCCTTTTCCCGCGCCTCTCTTATGCCTTCCATAAACTCGGCAAAGTCGGTAATCGTATGAGCAGTTCTTTTAACAATCTTACTCCCGGCCCAGAATTCTTTGATTTCCTGATCTTCCATCTCTGCGATTATAGCCTTTCCCACTCCCGAACAGTAAAGGGGTATCCGGCTTCCAATACGTGACACCATCTGAACCGTATTGGAAAAGGATACTACCTTTTCAATGTAAACGGCCTCTGTCCCTTCCAGCTCAACTAAATGTACCGTTTCACCCGTCAATTCCATTAATTGCTTCAGAAAGGGGCGTATAATATGGACAATATCCGTTTTCTCTATAAT
>JAEXGM010000109.1 GCA_023450835.1 Bacillota bacterium
TCCCATTTGTCGGGTCAATCATTTAATTTGATTAATTCATTTTCTTTTGCAGGAGCTTCTGCTCCATGGAAGAATAGTCGGCTTCCGTATAGGAACGCTGAGGGAATGCATTAAAACGATTCTGGGAAGACGGGCGGGGTTGAGCATCTTTTTTGTAATCCTTATTGGTCCTGGCATTTGCAGCGGCGGAATTGGCGGCAGTATTATTAGCGGCTGAATCTTTTTGATGCTCTTCATCCAGCTTGCTGATCTGTGCCAGTTCCTTGACACCTTTTTTATGCCAGTTTTCCAGAATCTTATCCGTGTATTTAAAGTCCGGTTTCTGTGTCAGGAGAATTGTCCGGTTGCAGGCTTCTACGATAATCTCAATAGAAAACCCAAATTTATTCAGCCATTTCTCTATGTACTGTCGTTCAATCTGTCCGGGTGAACGGTTTAAGCCGAAGGCTTTATTGATGGCACTGTAATTGCTGTTATACTGAGTGGATCTTGCCTCTGCCTTTTCTACCGTATCGATGCCTTCTTCGGCCCAGGAAAGGGCAACTGCTTCTATGTAGGATGGATTCTTCTTATTCTTGGAAATGCAATATTCATATAGGTACATGATAAGCTCGGTAGAAAAGCCAAGGCTTTCATAAAGGTACAGAATTAACTGCATATCCATAGGTTTAATTAAGCGTTCCAGGTAAATTTCGATAATATTTAGCAGCCATTTCACTTCATCATTTTCCGTAAGCTGTTTGATCTGAGCTTCGGAATAAGTGGGCTTCTCAAACAGGTGAGGCTGCAAATGGGATTGGGGCTCCGTTTGCTGGGGTTCGGCAGTTTTGGAAGAAGCCAGCTCTTCATAGGAAGTCTGGTCCGGGGTATTGTATTCCTTTGTCTCGGGTGAAGGGACTGTCTCATTCTGAAAGGCCGGATAGGCGTTTGCCTGGCTGTCCGTATTGCTTCCTGAAGGGCGGCTGTCTGAAAGACTGCTGTCCGGTTCGTGTACGGTGATGGATAAGATATCTTTCTTATCGTTTCTTTCCAGCGTAACAAGGCTAACCTTTTCCCAATAACACAGAGCACGAATAATATCCTTTTCTGTCTCATCCAGATGGTCAGCTATGGAGGAGATGGTGATTCCAACGTCGGAGGAACTGTTCATACAACGAAGCAGATAGAGATATACTTTTACGTAAGAACCACTGGCAACGGGCATATATTCATCAATAAAACAGTCGGGCACAAGGGTAACACCCCTTCTCCGGCTGGAATTCAGCATTATTGTACTCATTTTTATTAACCTCTCATTTCCTTTGTAAAGCTATTGTATCATAGACTATAGCACTTGAAAATAGGCTAAATTTTGAGAGGGAAATTCTAAAAAGGAATGTGGATAATGTGAATATTGTGGATAACTGCGTGTATTATTATGTAAAATTATGTAAAAAGCCCAAAATGACTTTAAAATGTGCAGGTTTAGAATTTGTCTCAGGGGGGTTGGGGAATAATCACAGGGAATAAAAAAATCCACAGCCTTATCACAGTGGAATTGTTGATAAGGTTGTGGATAATGTGGATAACTATAGTCCTAAAAGGTCATTTCCAATGGTTACAACGTCTCCGGCACCCATAGTTATCAACAAGTCACCGTTAGTACAATTTTCTAATAAATAATTCTGAATCTCATCAAAAGTCTTAATATGGATAACATCCACCCCTTTTTCCTTAAGAGCGGCTTCCAAATCCTTGGAAGAAATATCTCCCGGGTCTTTCTCTCTTGCAGCATAGATATCAGTTAACACAACTTTGTCTGCCAGAGCAAGACTATCCGCAAAGTCTGCCAGAAAAGCACGGGTCCTGCTATAGGTATGGGGCTGGAATACGCACCAGATACGGCTGTGGGGGTAGTTAGCTGCAGCTTCCAGAGTAGCTCTTACCTCACTTGGATGGTGTGCATAATCATCGATTACGGTAACGCCTCCAAGGACACCCTTTCTCTCAAAACGCCTTTTGGTACCGGTAAAGCGGGAGATAGAAGCAGTTATGACATTCAGGGGAATCTCGTAACTTCTTGCCAGAGCAATGGCAGGAAGAGAATTGGATATATTGTGGCTTCCTACTACATGAAGGCTGATATCTGTTAAGAATTCTCCGTCTTCGTAAAGGCTATACTGACCAAATCCCTGCTCATCATAGCGGATATTTCCGGCGTAATAATGATGTAGCAGAGCAGAGCTCTGCAAAGTTCCCCTTACGGAGGAGGCCGTACTGGTTATACTGTAAGTGATAAAGGGGCAGGCAAGGTCCTTTGTGAAATAAGAGATATTCTCTATATCACTGTTTATAATTAAAAGGCCTTCATTTGGGAGAAGTTCTGTAAACTTATGAAAGGAATTTCGAATGTCCTCGATATCCTTAAAGAAGTCCAGATGTTCTGCCTCTATATTTAAGATAACTCCCGTAGTGGGGCTGAATTTTAAGAAGCTGTTGGTGTATTCGCAGGCCTCCACCACAAAATGATCGGAACTTCCGATTCTGATATTACCGCCGATGTTATCAAGGATTCCGCCGACGGATATGGTAGGGTCCAAACCGGCATCCAATAATATCAAAGATATCATGGAAGTGGTCGTGGTCTTTCCGTGGGTGCCGGATACGGCAATGGCGTCACTGTAGCGTTTCATGACCTGACCTAAAAGTTCTGCTCTGTCTATTACGGGTATGGCCAGCTTTCTTGCTTCCATAAGCTCTGGATTATCTTCTTTTACAGCCGTGGTATATACGACCAGATTTACATCAGAGGTAATATTTGAAGGGCGTTGGCCATAGAATACAGTAATGCCAAGCTCCTCCAGATGGTCGGTTGTGGTACTGGTCTTTGCGTCAGAGCCGGTTACTGAAAAATGCATGGTATGTAAAAGCTCTGCCAGACCACTCATGCTGATGCCGCCAATACCAATAAAATGTACCTTGATGGGATTGTTAAATTCAATATTATACATAAGACACTTCCTATTCTCTGTGATTGCTTTTTCTTAAACGAAAATTGCATTGATATACAGGTGATAGTATTTTACCTATTTGTAATTATAATCAATTCCCCTGAAAAAACAAATCCTTTTTTCGCATACACATATGATATGAATGGGAAGCAGGATAGGGAACTTGGTTAAAGGGAAGTTTATGATATCCATTTGCAAAAAGAACAGATGGGGCAGATTTTCAGGAATATATTTTGACAGGCTGGGTTGAAACAACAAAAGACAGTTTTTTCAACTGCTGATTCAGGAATATCAAATCGAAGATTTGATATTCACGAAAGAGATTAAAATAAGAAAATTCGATAATGTAAAGATGGTTTTTAACTTTAGGGTAATAAATAATACCAAATTTGGTAAAAATAAACATATCGTTAGGTATAATGCTATAAAAAATATATATTTTAATAAAATATTTGTAAAATTCATTCACAAACATGTAAATGAATGGTATAATAATGTCAAATTAAACAACGAGAGGTGATTGCATGATAAAAAAAGAAATGATAGCAATGCTTCTGGCAGGAGGACAAGGTTCCAGACTTGGCGTATTGACCTCTAACATTGCGAAGCCCGCAGTAACATTCGGCGGAAAATACCGAATTATCGACTTTCCGCTTAGTAACTGTATTAACTCAGGAGTTGATACTGTCGGGGTACTGACCCAATACCAACCCCTTCGTTTAAATACTCATATAGGGATAGGAATTCCATGGGACCTTGATAAGAACATCGGAGGTGTATCCATCCTGCCGCCTTATGAGAAGAGTACCAGCAGCGAATGGTACACGGGAACTGCCAATGCGATATACCAGAATATGGAATATATGGAATATTATAATCCGGATTATGTTCTGATACTTGGCGGAGATCATATTTACAAAATGGATTATGAAGCAATGCTTGATTTTCATAAGCAGAAGAATGCGGATGTAACGCTGGCGACCATACCTGTTCCCTGGGAAGAAGCCAGCCGATTCGGTGTTGCAATCACAGATGAAGACAGACGGATTATGGACTTTGAGGAAAAACCCAAAGAACCCAGAAGTAATCTGGCATCTATGGGAATCTACATATTTAGCTGGCAGGTCTTAAAAGAAGCGTTAATAACTCTCTCAGAGCAAAAAGGCTGTGACTTTGGAAAGCATATCATCCCCTACTGCCACAATAAAGGGGACAGGATATATGCCTATGAATATAATGGCTATTGGAAGGACGTAGGAACACTGGGGGCATACTGGGAAGCAAACATGGAATTAATCGATTTGGTTCCGGTATTTAACCTGTATGAAGAATTCTGGAAGATATACACGAAGAGTGATATTATTCTTCCTCAGTTTATCGGGGAAGAGGCTGTCATTGACAAAGCAATCATCGGAGAAGGCGCCGAAGTATACGGTGAGGTATATAATTCCGTTATCGGTTCCGGTGTATATATCGGACAAGGTGCCGTTGTCAGAGATTCTATTATAATGAAATCCACCGTGGTGGAAGACGGAGCAAAGATTTATAAAGGCATTGTTGCTGAAAGTGCCATCATTGGAGAAGGAACAGAGCTTGGAATCGGTGAAGATGTCCCCAATGTAAAAGAACCCTCTATCTATTCCTTCGGACTGGTAACAGTAGGGGAAGGAACAGTAATACCGCCTGGAGTCAAAGTCGGCAAGAATACAGCTATTCGAGGTATTACCACACCGTCCGATTATCCGGATGGAAATCTTGCAAGCGGAGAGACACTGATAAAGGCAGGTGAGAGACTATGAGAGCATTAGGCATTGTTTTAGCGGGGGGAAATAATAATAAGATGAGGGAACTATCCCATAAGCGGGCAATTGCAGCAATGCCCATAGCGGGAAGTTACCGCAGTATTGACTTTGTTTTAAGTAATATGAGCAATTCCCACATTCAAAAAGTGGCTGTTTTTACCCAATATAATGCAAAATCCTTAAATGAGCATTTGAATTCTTCTAAGTGGTGGGATTTCGGAAGAAAACAGGGCGGATTGTTTGTATTTACACCAACTATAACCGCAGATAACAGCTTCTGGTATCGTGGTACCGCAGATACCATGTATCAGAACATCAACTATTTAAAGAGCAGCCATGAACCCTATGTCATTATTGCCTCGGGGGATGGAATCTATAAACTGGATTACAATAAGGTGCTGGAGTACCATATTGAAAAAAAGGCGGACATAACTGTGGTATGCAAAGATATTGAAGAGGGAGAGGATACCAGCAGGTTCGGAGTCATAAGGGCAGATGAAGATAACAGGATTACCGATTTTGAGGAAAAACCTCTGCGAAGTTCCGACAGAAAGGTATCCATCGGAGTATATGTTATCCGCAGAAGACTCTTAATAGAGCTTCTTGAGAGGTCGGCGGAGGAAGACAGGTATGATTTTGTAAGGGATATTGTTATCCGTTACAAGAATGTAAAGAAAATCTATACCTATCCCATGGAAACCTATTGGAGCAACATTGCATCCGTAGAGTCTTATTACAAAACGAATATGGACTTTTTAAACAAAGAAGTCAGAGATTATTTCTTTAAACAGTATCCGGATGTCTATTCCAAGATTGATGACCTGCCGCCCGCAAAGTATAATCAGGGTTCTCTTGTGAAAAACAGTATTATATCAAGCGGCTGCATTGTCAACGGGAGAATTGAGAATTCCGTGATATTCAAAAAGGTCTATATCGGCAATAACTGTACCATAAAGAATTCTATCATTCTTAACAACGTTCATATCGGAGATAATACTTACATCGAAAATTGCATTGTTGAGAGCCGCGATACTATCCGGGCGAATTCTACATATGTCGGTGATCCTGACAATGTTAAGATAGTAATTGAAAGAAACGAAAGATATTTAATGTAGATGGCAAAAGGATTAAACCTTTTTGCATAAAAAACAGACAAGAATTTAAAGGGGGCTATACAAAATGCAGATTACAGACGTTCGTGTACGTAAGGTGAGTAAGGAAGGGAAAATGAAAGCTGTAGTATCCATTACGATGGATAATGAATTTGTCGTACACGATATTAAAGTTATTGAAGGGGAAAAAGGTTTATTTATTGCAATGCCAAGCAGAAAAGCCGGAGACGGAGAATACCGCGACATTGCGCATCCCATTAATTCGGAAACGAGGGATAAGATACAAAAAATAATTCTTGAAAGCTATGAAGTAGCTGCCGAGGAATACGATGAAAAGATAGAAGCCTAAATAGAGGGGGCTGCTTTTCATCCATAGAAAGGGGGTTGCCGCAGGTGGGTCATTAATAGAAATGCCCCATGCAGCAATCCTTCTTCCTTTTTTGGGGGCTGTATATCCTTCCCTTTAGGACTGCATGCTTCTCAGAACGAGTCTTGTAGGACTTTTTGTTCGATTGTTCGTCTTATTTTAGGGGCTTTCCTTTATTTTATGAATAGTATGTCCTGCAAAAGGAAAGTGATTGCATGAGATTAGCTGTATATTGTATAATATACATAGGCTTAAGATTTATGAAGGCATATCGGTATAAAGAAAGAGTGATAGCGGCTTATCGTGGATAACCGGGAAAGGAGCCATCCTATGCGGAAAATAACCAAAACCTTATTATGGATCGGAATTATTGCATTTGTGCTGTTTGGGGTTAATTTTCGGTATCATATCAGTCGTAATGTAAGCATGGGAGTATTGAGTGAGAAACCGGATAATGAGGATTTTATCCTGCAGGTAAGAGAAGCAATGCTAAACGGAGATGAGAAAAAAGTAGTTACCTATAAAGGTAATGTTGAAAGCATGGAATGGTTTACCGAAGATGTGATTGACCAGGTATATGCTATAGATGATAAAAGTACGTCAGATGATTATGACTATTTAAAATACAAGGTAAACAGCATTTACGCCCATATAGTCGGAATCGGAAGCAAACTTACAGTAACTTATGAGTTTAAATATAACGAGGATTACGAAGAAACAAAGCTGGTGGATGAGACGGTCAAACACCTTTTAAAGAAGTGGCAGATAGAGAACTTAAGTGATTTTGAAAAGATAAAAAAGATACATGACTATATTATAAATAACGCATCCTATGATACGACAGCCAAGAACTACTCTGCCTATGACAATCTTATCGGAAAAAGTTCCACTTGTCAGGGCTATATGAGCATCGCCTATAAAATGTTTACAGAAGCCGGCATTCCCTGCCGTATCATAACCGGTACCGGTAATGACGACAGCCATGGCTGGGATATCGTAAAGCTTAATGGACAGTGGTACAATATTGATTGTACCTGGGATGATCCTTTAACCAGAAGTAAAAAGAATCTGCTGCTCTATGAGTATTTCCTGAAATCCGACAAGGACTTCGCAGGACATATCAGGGATAAGGAATTTAATACCCTGCAATTTTATGATGAATATAAGATGGCTCCTGTTTCTTACAAGTGGAAACAATCATAAGGAAGTATCTTACAAATTTGTTAAGATTATAAAGTTCCTGCCGATGACACCGATATAATTTATAAAGGCAAAAAAAGAGGTGGAATTATGAAGGCCGGAGCAGTCAGTGTATTAAACAGCAGCAGAGTAACCGAAAGAAGGCTGGAGGAAAGTACACAGCAAAAGGAAGAAAAGCAAGGTCAAAAGAAAGAAACCAAGTCTGTGTATGCAGGGGACCTGAATACAAATCAGGACCTTATTGGGAATAGGAAGGCGCTGGGACATAAGCAGGCCATAAAAAAGATACTGGACTCCTTTACAAAGGAACTAAATCTGGATGACAGTGTCAGCAAGTTAAGAAATCAGCAGGAAGAATTTCTGGAAAATATAAAGGATTACACAGATAAATTAAAATCAGTTCAGGATATGAAAGCGGATATACAAAAAGCCTATAATGTGCCTGAAGATTCGAAAGAACAAAAAGATACAGAACTCCTTATCAAAGCAAAAAACAACCCGGGAGACCTGACAAAAGAAGAAAGGGAGCAGCTGAACAGCATAGGCCCTCTAACTGACTACCAAAAAGAAATACTTGAAGTGAACAAAATGGAGACCGATTGGAACAGAAGAATACAATCTGCCTCAATGGGAATAGCGGGCATTAATCATACAATACAGGGCATAAGCCTGGAACGCTTAAAGACCCGTCCAATCCTGGATGCAAAAAAAGAAGCAGAAAGTATCCTGGAGGACACTTCAAAGGCAGTAACAAACTTACTCCTTGA
>JAEXGM010000184.1 GCA_023450835.1 Bacillota bacterium
TTTAAAACATATTATATTATAATAAAAAGCGGTTGCTTGTTCTCGGTGAATAAGCAACCCTATTCTATAGTCTGTGTTTTTACATATTGACAGATATCTTCAATCTTACAATCCAGTATTTCACATAAGCGGTCAAGAGTCGTTGTTTTAACTATCATATTTTTTCTCAGTCGGAATAATTGAGATTCATTCACATGGTAATCTTTAATCAGAGAATATTGTGAGATGCCTTTTTGCTCCATGGTTTTCCATAAACGATCGTATATTATCATTTTTATACCCCATCACTTGATTTATCCCTATTATTGCATTAAAATAATGCAAAGAATATTGTTCGCGTGAGAACAATATTAATTCTTTCACGAGGAGGAAATTAATGGGCTCTGATAAAATATTGGATTTTCTGTGCCAACAAAGATTTAACCATACAATGGATAGAATTTTGGTTTACAATAAGAAATATCAAAAAGCAGAAATAGAAGTAAGCAAGAAGTTGAATTATCTATTGAAAATGAAATTAAGTAATAAACAAAGAAAAGCAATTGACCGCGTTATTGATGCTCAAAACCACAGCACATCAGAATATGGCAGAATTGTATACCAACAAGGTTTAAGAGATGGAATTAAATTAATGCATGAAGTGAATGACTTGTTGTATAATAGTAAAAAAATTGAATAACGGAGTGAGGTAAACTAATGAAAATATTCGTATACGACGTAGCAGATTTTGAAAGAGACATCCTGGAAACCATAAGGCGGGAAACAGAAGATGAAATTATTCTTTCTGACAAGCACCTGACTCTTGAAACTTTGGAGGCTGCCAAGGGATTTGGTGGTGTATCAGTGCTGGGTTACAGTCATGTAGACAAAAGCATATTGACTAAGATGAAAGAGTACGGAATTATGCACCTTTCCACCAGAACAATCGGATATGATCATTTTGATATGGCAGCTGCAAGGGAACTTGGGATTCATGCCTATAATGCCTATTATAGTCCTAATAATGTAGCGGATTTTGCGGTAATGATGATGCTTATTATGCTGCGAAAAGCTAAGATATCTATTTGCCGTGCTCTTGTAAATGATTTTTCTCTGGAAGGCATGATGGGACGTGAGATGCGGAGCCTTACGGTCGGTGTTGTGGGAACCGGTAAGATTGGTTCTACTGTAATAAAGAATTTAAGCGGTTTCGGATGTAGAATTCTTGCCTGTGATAAGTATAAGAACCCGGTGGTAGAAGAGCTTGCGGAATATGTGGATTTGGATATCTTATATGCTGAAAGTGATATTATTACTCTCCATACCCCTCTTAACGATGAGAATTATCATATGATTAACGATGAGACAATCAGAAAGATGAAGAAGGGCGTCATCCTGATTAACACTGCCAGAGGACAGCTTATTGATACGGAAAGTCTTATCAAGGCACTGGAAGAAGAGCATGTGGGAGGAGCCGGTATTGATACACTGGAGGAAGAAGCCGGTATCATGCATGTGCATGTAGGAACTAAAATTGTGGATAAGAGATCGCTTCTGTACTTAAAACAGTTTCCAAATGTCTTGTACACCCAACATTATGCTTTCTTCACCAGAGAAGCTACGGAGTCCATGATAAGATGCGGTATTACATCCATTCAGAGCGGCCTCAGAGGGGAATCGACCCCATGTGAAATCCATTAAAGATAAAGATATTAATTGGTATATCTAATTTATCCAGCCCTTATAGCATTTGATTTAGGGGGGGTATAGGAAAATCATGAAATATATCCATTATAAGGAGTTTCATGAAGTGTGGTATGTAGTTTATATGATAATCAAACATTTAATTCCTATGGTAGTTGCAAACAATTAAGCAGATGCAATTCATTAAGAATATCTGGATTTTTGTTTATTTGACATACAATTCACACTATATTGAAACAAACAAATTCATGATTTAGAAAGGAAGAACAAGATGGTTGGAATAATAATTGGTATCTTTATACTTGCTTTTCTTCTAATAGTTATAATTCGGGCTATGTTATTTACACCACAGGAAACAGAAGTACTGCCGGAAGAAAGAATTGAGGTTAACAGTACTAAGATTATCGATGATATGTCTGCAATGATAAGGTGCAAGACGATATCTTTCCGCGAGGAATCACTGGTAGACCGGCAAGAATTTGAGAAATTTGAAGCTCTTTTGAAGGAACGCTTCCCTGTTATCCATGAGAAATGTTCTTTTTCTAAGGTAGGAAAGACAGGACTTATATATCATCTGAAGGGAAAGTCCGATACAAAACCTTCCGTATGTATGGCTCATTATGATGTGGTGCCTGTTGAGGAAGCACTATGGAAGAAGCCGCCCTTTGAGGGACTTATCGAGGACGATTACATATGGGGAAGAGGAACCCTGGACACTAAAGGGACCCTTTGCGGAGTGATGGAAGCTCTGGAGCAGCTGCTGGCAGAAGGGTATGTTCCGGCTAATGACTTGTACCTGGCTTTTTCCGGAGAAGAAGAGATAGCGGGAGATAGCTGCCCAGATATGGTAAGTTATCTGCAAGGTAAAGGAATTAAGCCGGCGCTGGTTTTGGACGAGGGCGGTGCTGTTGTGGAAAATGTATTCCCGGGAGTTACGGGAGAATGTGCCCTGATTGGAATTGGAGAAAAAGGTATGGCTGATTTGGATTTTGAGATGGTCAGCCAGGGAGGGCATGCTTCAACGCCTCCAATGCATACTATTCTTGGGCAGCTTAGTAAAGCAGTAACCAGAATTGAGGCCTATCCATTTAAAAGACAGCTGACTAAACCGGTGCTTGAGATGTTTGATACGTTGGGAAGAAATTCATCCTTTGCCTACCGGATAATCTTTGCGAACCTTTGGTGTTTTGCACCGGTGCTGGATTTCATCTGTAAAAAATCCGGCGGGGAACTCAATGCCATGCTGCGGACCACAGTGGCGGTTACCA
>JAEXGM010000267.1 GCA_023450835.1 Bacillota bacterium
TTAAAACATGGCTGCGGCTGTTCGCATACAGGATTAAGTTTTGCCAAACATATAGTAAGTGCTTATGAAGAAAATATTTGTATTTGCCATAGAAAAGGGGCCTATGACCTGGAAGATGAAGATATAACAGAGTATACCAAAGATACTGATTATGACAGTGTATTTGGAACAAACCGATTTATCATATATGATTGCGGTATTCTGGGAGAACTGAATGCAGACCAGCTTGTTGAATTAAAACGTTGTAATATAAAAATAATGGTATGCAATGGTGATGAAAAATATCTTGGTAATTTATCCAATTTTATCAGAAAGCTTGGAAATACATCCAATGAATGGATTTTTGCGTTCAATCTTGTAACTTCCAGAGAAAAGGAAATTATGATTCATAGAATAATGGATGGTTATAAAATCTGCTTCATACCGCTGCATGACTGTGAAAGTATGCCTAAAAAAATTTCTAAACTATGGGATTCTGTATTAAAAAGAAATTTGTTATAGAAATCTACGGACTATCAATTAATTAAGGGTTCGACAAAATAAACTAATCTTATTAAAAAATCGACAAAAATGGGGATATATTACTATTGAATATTGCCTTGTTTTTTGTGTATATTTTATTTAGGCAATCATGTTAACAAAAACAAAAAAATAAAAAACAAAAAGTAAAAAAACTTAACAATTATTTATTGTTTTATGTTATAATAAAGATATTTATTAGAGAGAATAATGACATCTTGCCCAATCTTAAAATGTAGTTATCATTGAATTACAATTATTGATATGTAACAGCATTGATAATTATTTAACAGAGTCTAAAATGCTATTATGATTACATAGATAAGAGTATATCTATCTATGTATATTAGCATGAAGAAAGGAGCATAATTCAATGGATAATACTGTTATAAAAATTAATTATCTGGATCTGATGGGCGATTGTTTATGTGAATACATTGTCGGGACCTTTTACCGCCAATTAACATATAAAGTAATTACTGCATGTTTAATTAACGATAAAGCGATTATTCATACATCCAATGGACAAACTGTTATAGAGCAAGGTCTGGAGCCGAGCGAAAATATCATTAAAAGAATGAAGGAAATCAGCGGTAATGAATTTATTGAAAACCAAGCAATAAGTTTGCACCTTGGCGATTGGGAGATAATAGCATTAGAAAATGAAAATACAGTACATATTACTCAAAAATAATATTTAATTACTTACTATAAAAGAGAGCGTATCGCTCTTTTTTTTATGCAAACAACAAATTTAAACAAAATTCCTAAATTGTTATAGAAAATATTTACTTTTTTATCGAATCTTGTTATACTATGTTTATAAAAGGAAATTTTATCTTCTAATTTGTCTTTTTATGAAGGAATAAAAAGGCGAATCAGAATCTAGAACCCTTTAATATTCCCTGGGGGGGGCCTAACAAATGATGAGTCAGTACAGTGAAGTTTGCGATGAGGAACTGATTAGCGATGTAATAACAATCATGAGAACGGGAAGTATCATGGAAAAATTAGATACCTTGGAGTTTGTGTCCGGCTTCTTTAATAAAGATGTGAAAATGACTAAAATTCTTGTTGAAACTGCAAGAGATACAAACAATCCCATACTGAGTGACAGAGCCAAGGAACTATTCGTAAAGAACATGGATAAGTTCATAACCAAATTTATTGCAGAACAATATCCGACTTTTATTGGCGCGCATTATGAAGACATGATACAAGCTGCAAGAATGGGCATTATCATTGGTCTGAATAAATATAATCCGGAAATTGCGAAGCCGACGACTTTTTTTGTTTTATATATTAAGCATGAAGTGAGCCAGTATATAAACAATTATGTGAATGGTTTGTCTACATATTATGCCAATGAGAAGTATAAAATTAACAAAGCTATCAGTTTGTTGGAAAATGACAATAGAGAACCAAGTGATATGAATATAGCTGAAATAACAGGTATAACTACAGAAAATGTGAAACAGCTGAGGAACATGATAGCTTCCTCCTCAAATGTTGTATATGATGAGGTATTCATGAACAAAGCAGATGAAAAAGACACCCCTGAACAGGTAGTTTTAAAGAAAGAACTGGGAGAAATAATCAGCAGTACGATTGAGAAGAACTTAACGGAAATCGAGAAGAAGATTATTATTATGTATTATGGTCTGCCGGATAATAGTAATAAATCAGAAAAAAAAGAGATGTTTCCGACAAAAAAAGCTTTCCGAAATATCAGTGACACTTTAGGCATACCATATGATAAAGTACGCAGATATCATGCAAGTGCTTTGAGAAAACTGCATACAGCAGTAAATAAGACTAATATGATTACAGAATTAAGCAAATCTGAAAAAATACTCAATGCAGAATACATACCCATTATTTCGGAAGAAGAGGGGCATGCTATTCTGAAATCTGATTCTTTGCCGAATGATTAATAATAGTTAACATTGGGCTGTTGAAAATAATTCTTTAGGTAATTCTAAAAACAGCCCTTTTGCAATGTTACAATCTTGTTTATTTTTTATGTCTTGAATAGACCTTCTAACCGGTATTTGCTGTGGGGGATACTTTTGCCTTACAGCAAATAAACTCTTAATATCCGGAATTTCTTAAATATATTATAAATCTTAAAATTCACCTGATAATAAAAATTATAAATCATATTATAGTAATAGCGTCAAAATAGATGTTTTACATTCAGGGTAATAGTTAGATGTGAAAAAATTACATAATTTGTAGAAATGGATTGAAAATTATGGTATTATATTCCTGATGATTACATAGTCAGAGTATAAATGTTTTGCTCGAATTGGTAGGATAATACAAATAGGGAAAAGGGGCGTATTTAACGG
>JAEXGM010000045.1 GCA_023450835.1 Bacillota bacterium
ATCCCATGCCGACATTGCTTCGATCCATCCAGGCATAATTATTAAAACATTCCTTTTCCAGCTGTCTTACCATGGCAGATCCTCATGGAGGATTCTCGCTATCTTACGATCCTGTTCCAGCATATCTATAATAGCGTTAATTGCAAATTGATATGCCTTACCATACAGATTGATTAATGTTTGGATATGATTACGGCAGCATTTATAAAATAGAATCATATCTTCTTTTGCTTTTCCTTCATACACCCCATCTGTTTGAAGTATCATTAAATTTGCTACTTCATTCACTTTTGATTCGGCTAAGCCCCCAGCACCAAGTAAGCTCAAAGATCTTTCTGTCTGCTCCAGTGCAGTTCCCAGCTCAGATATCATCCATAAAATTTTATCAAATTCCTGTATCATCTCGAAGGATATATTAATGTTTAAGTCCACGATATAATTCCTCCCTGTTCATTTGAAATAAATCCATAAGTAACTGTCTAAACTGCAGAGAGCCTCCCTGCCTCATCTTTTCCACAATCGGTTCGTATAAGTATCCCTGGTTCTCTTTCTGATATAAGATATACATTTTCCCGAATTTATTCTGTTTGAACTCCTGTATAAAAGTAATTTGCTTTAACGCAGGGTCCTCCAATTCTTTGTACCAGTCCTTCAATTCAGTCTTACCTGATATTCTCTCTTTTGTGTCTTCTTCTGCCAGAAACGGAATGCTTTTCATGTATTCGTAAAGGAACATGTCTTTCTTCATTGCTGTCAGCTCATAACCGGTTTCAGTTTTACCTAAGCAGATAATGTTTTTCCTGTCTTTAGAAAAAGCAATCTTCATTTGATTCATGATTAAATAGCTCTCTGATTCCTTGTATTCTTTTAATACCTTTACCGCAAGATAAAAGTTTTCATTCGGTTTCTTATTCTCATCTAAAAATTTATGCTCTGATAACTGATTCAGAGTGTTATCTATGTATTCTTCTGATGCTTCCTCCGGCGCCTGGAAATGGGTGCCGAAAATTCGTTTTCCATCTAACATACTATTAAAACATATGAGCTCTGCTTCCTTAAACACCATCTTATATTTTCTCCAATTCTTGATAAGACCCACAGTTACCGGTAAATTGATCCATTCTTCTGTTAAAATCTATTAAGGTATTCAAAGCAATCTCGCAGGGCTTTCCTTTCACTTTTGCACTTGAAACCGTCCCGACGGAAGGAACTTTTTCTCCGACTAACTGTCCATTATATTGCATCACTAAATGAAAAAAACATTGAAATTCATCCTTACTCTGGCCTGTCCAAAGCTTTGTCTCCACCAGCATATCAAGAAACTCTTTTCCTTGCTGAAAAGCTTTCATTAAGTTATCATTCATGGCTAATGTATTATTCTTAAGCTCTTCAAATTTATCTCTATCAAATAAATTCTTTTCCATATACATCTCCCTCTTATTTTAGCTTTAGTTTATTTGTTCATTTACTTTACCGAAACTTTTGCTTTCTGCTCTGCTTTCTCTCGTTCTTCCCTTTCACGTTCTTCCTGACGTCTTCTTCTTTCTTCATCCTCTTTTCTGCACTCTTCCACATAGTACTCATATTTGCTCTGAGCGGCTGATAATTTACTTCGAAATGCAGATAAAATGTTTTTATAATAATCCAGCAAATGTGTTGTATCCGTCGTATAAGTATTAAATTTGCTATCGTACATGGAAGCTAGAACGCCGTAAGCATCACTGCTTCTTCCCTTCATGATCTTGAACTCCATATCACAGCTGGTTTTCAAGTCATTGTAGAATCCTTCCGCCTTTGGTATTTTCTTATTTAAATAATCCACTAATTTTTTAAATTCATTTCTCTTCCGTTCGTTATCCGATGTATGAAGCAAATCTCCAAGGCTATCCCAAAAATCCATATTATTCCTCCCTTAATTATTATAATAATCGGCTTTTCTGCCCTTGTATCAACGCAGTTTTTATTTCATTCCAGTATTTTTATTGATTATCTATATTCTATTCCATGCATTATTTTGAAGGTTAGACTAATGCCCGATGCAGTCTTAGATTTGCTATTGCAAAACGGCCTTGCATTCGGGTATAGTTTAAAGCAGTTTTAGATGCAGTCTTGACTTTGTTTAAAAAAAGCTGCAGCAAGACAGGAAATTTTCTTTCAGTCATTCCTATTTTGCTACAGCTTCTTAACAATCGGTGTCTTACTGTTTCAGTTTTTCAGAAATCGCCTTATCTGTATCTTCCAGCGTATTTGCTGTTTCTGTCAGCTGCTTCTCAATACCGGTAAGAATTTCCGGTAAAGTCTTGCTGAGGACCGGCCACATATCATCTGTAAATCCGCTTATAAATGCAGACTGTGCTGCACCTTCCCAATTTGATGCGATTTCGTCAATTTTTGATTTTAATGCATTCGCATCTGTTGTCATTGCATCCTGTTTTTCTTTAATAAAGCCTGCTGCTGTTCTAAGTTCCTCCGGTGTAATTCTTATGGTTCCTGCCATATTTAATCCCCTTTCGTTTTTTATATATGTTAACCCTCCCCTTATTTATTTCAGAAGGGTTAATATCACATTAAATAAAGTGTTTTCTGTTTTGTTTTTGTTTTTAAATTGTGTTTGTTGCTTACAGTAACAATATGATATATTATTTTGTTTTCAGGTGATTTTTTGGGCATTTTTAGCGGATAAAATTATTCGTTTATAAGATTAAAATATTATACTAATGCATGACCTCTTGCCTTTATAAATTTTAGCACTATGAAGCTCTCCTTCCCGCTACAATAGTCCGGACACAAAGAAAAAGAGCCGCCTCAAACACATAGTCTGAGACAGCCCATTCTCTTTCTTTTTAAATTTTACACTGTATTAATATTCTTCTTCCTCTGTTACAACAACTTGACGCACTACGGATTGATTTCCGCACTTAATGGTTATGTTTGCTTTACCAGCCTTTAATGGTGTGTATATCCAGGATTGCTCTTCCTCATCATATACAACTTTCAAGATGTCCGGCTTATCAGATTCGATGGTCACCTTATCGGTAGTATCCCAGGGATCCAGTTCGTACTCTATCTCAAAATATTCATCGCCTATATAGGTTGTATATTCTTCTGAATCAACAGTAATACTCTCACACGGAACTTCCTTAACAACAATTGTAGCAGTTCCTATCACAGTTCCCTGCTCTGATTCTTCCTTTACTATTACTTGTGCAGTACCGGCTTTATTTCCATAGATCGATAGATTACTTCCGTCTTGTACTAACTTTAATACATTGTTATCCTGATTCACTTCGTCATAATCTTTTATCTCAAAATAGTAATTTACATTTTCTTTTGCATAATTAACCAGAGATAGCGGATTGATAGAATCCCCTAAGAGCAAATCCTGATTCTCTTCGGTAACACTGGTATCCTTTATTATTACTTTAAAGCTTCCAAGTGTCTTAGTTTTCTTGTTATATGTCTCTTTAACGGTAATTGTATAAGTTCCCGCTTTTTTTGCATCGAATTGATATCCGTACATATAACGGCTTCCGATAAAGCTCTTAAGTACATCCTGATATTCCTTGTTATCAGAAACAGCTTTAACATTTGCAGCACTATATTTCACTTCTTTAATTGTGAAATCTCCACTGCCGGATGTCAGGGAATATACGGCATCGGGATTACGATATGCTATACTATACAGATTGTTAGCATCACCATAATAACTCGCAAGGTCATAACCGCCCTTCCCTACAGGAAATTCATTACCATAATCGCTTACTAATAAAGATGCGCTCTTTACTGTAACTTTGCATTTACCTATTGTAGTTTTTTTGTTTTTGTAACTCTGTACACAGGTTATTGTTGCGCTTCCAGCCTTTACTCCTGTTATATATCCGCCGCTTTTTCCTACTGTAACCACTTTGGTATTGCTGGAAGTAAATTGATAAGTTGCTCCCTTAACAGGATTATTAACAGTAAGTTTCTGGGGGTTGCCAAATTCCCAGGAATTCTTAAAATAATAGACCTTACTATTCATTTTGCCAACAGGTATACTCATACTTGTCGTACTGATTGCTGTCTTTTTTGCTGCCGCTTCTGCCACTGTGCCGGGCAGTACCAGATTCCCCAGTACCAGTGCAAAGCACAAAGTCATTAGTACAATTAATTGTGTGACTTTCGTCTTTTGTCTTTTCATAATCTTACTCCCTTTGTGTATTTTTATCTTTTTATTACAAAATCAGATAAAATCTGACTTAATAAGTCTATCAAATATTTTCCAAATGTCAATGATTTTATACTATTTTTTTCCTTTTTTATAAAACGTTAATTATTGCTCTCTATTTTACAAGAAATATAAGCTCCGTTCAATACCCAAATGGAAAATATACACAGATTATTCAGAACCTCATTTTTACCATGAATAACAAGTACAACATAAGGGGTAATCCTATGATAACAGATAATATTGTGACTGTAGTTCGTACTCTTTTCTCCTCTTGTAATAAAAATAATAAAGCCCTATACCCTAAAATGCCAATCCCTCCCCCAAAACTATTTAGAATGATATCATCAATATCTGATACTCCGACGCCTAAAAGTCCCTGAAGGATTTCGATACATAAACTCATAAGAAATATAAGTAAGAGATTAACTACTGCTCTTTTATCTTTTTTAAACAAAGGAACATATATACCAAGTGGAATAAAAACAACAATATTTCCAATCACATTGCCGAAAGCAAATCTTTTTACGGTATCAGAGCTGGCAGATATATATTCCATTATACTGTGAAAAGGAATGAGATTGATTGAGCCAAATAAAGTCCTTTGAGTTTGAAACAGTTCCTGAAAGGAAACTCTTGATAAGAACAATATTTTAATTAGCAAAAATATATAACTAATGAAAATACCATATAAAAATACTGTTTCAATTCGCTCTCGTTTCTTCATAATTCCTCCATTTTTCATTTCACCGACGTTGTTTTTGACCTTATGGAGAACTTGCTATTCTTCCATACTGTTGTATACGGCTAATGCATCGGTAATATTATACTGTTCTGAATGATGGTCCCCTCCCGCACCGGCTGAAATCAGAATATATTCTTGTTCCCCCACTTTTGCAAGACTTGCGAGGCATAGACCGGCTTCATTGGTATATCCAGTTTTTCCTCCTAAAATCTCCCCGTCAACAAGATCCTGATTATTGAGTTCTTTGAACATAGTACTGTAAAAAGTCATCCCGCCAGGATGCTTATTCGTAGGTGAGGTGGAATGACGGGGCGAAGTGAAAATTTCCCTGAAGGTATTATTTTGCAATGCATAGCTTAGAAGAACAGCCAAATCTTTGACCGTGGTATAATGGTTTTCATTGTGAAGTCCCGTTGTATTTTCAAAATGAGTGCTATTCATACCAAGATCAGCCGCCTTTTGATTCATCATTTTTACAAAATTCTGCTCTGACCCCGCAATTTGATCAGCAAGCCCAATACAGCACTCCGCACCGCTTGGCAGCAGTGCCCCGTATAACAGGTCGATTGCCATTACTCGTTCACCTGGTTTAAAACCTGCCATTGATGCACCTTCTTCGTACAACCCCTGAAATGTAGAATTGGTCAGTTTGATTTCTTCATTCAGATCAGGTAGATTTTCTATCGCAACAATGGCTGTCATCATTTTAGTCAAAGAAGCCGGATAGATTTTCTCTTTACTATTTTTCTGCATTAAAACAGCTTGATCTTTTAAACGGATTAGTATTGCATTAGGACTGTTCAGCTTATCAGGAGATATAAAATCAGAGGTACCGAACTCTATATTTGACGAGGGAGGCGATATTGCTCTGCCATCCGATGGATCCGTTGTTGCCTTTAAAGAAGAATAAGACGTGGTTTTATCGTCATATTCCTTCTTAACACTGTGCTGATAATCCGGAATAATGATGGATTTATAAACAAAAGCAGCAATTCCAGCCATTATCAGAAGTCCTATTAATATACGTATTCCTGATTTTTTCTTTTTTACTCTTCGTACCATAATAAAACAACTCCTTATTCTGTGATAATATGGTTTGCAGCAAAATTCCTGTTTCAAAATGTTTACAGGTAATTTTCCCAAGGTGAAAAGAACGAATTCTCCTTGAAACCAGCAAATGCGCTTTGGAATCAGCCAGAGTCTGCTTTATCCGAATTGCCGTCCCATTGTGAAAAACTATGCCACTTAAACCATAATATTATTTAATCACAGAACCTGGAGTTATGTAGGAATTCCAACTTATGAACCCCTTAAGATTTTCTTATAACGGAAGTATTACCGTAAATGTAGTATTTTCTGCGTTGCTTTCCACAGAGATTGTTCCGTCGTGAGCCGTGATAATTTCCTGTGCAATTGCCAGGCCCAGCCCTGTCCCGCCGGAATTTGCGGAACGTGCAGAATCCAATCGGTAAAATTTTTCAAAGATAGTTTCAAGCTTTGCCTTCGGGATTGGATTTCCCTGATTCGTAAAAGTTATAACAATATTATTGTCCTGTTGTTCTGCCGAAATATCAATGTTGCTGTTTTCATAGCTATAAGCCACCGCATTTTTCAGAATGTTATTGAACACACGAGCCAGTTTATCTGCATCTCCGTATAGAATGAGGCTGTCAGGTATATTGACGAATATCTGCTTTCCTTGTGGGGCCAGCATAGGAAAGAATTCATCTGCCAGCTGCTGGAGCATAAACAGTAAATTAATTTTTTCTCTATTCAAAACAATGGTTTGCAGGTTAAATCTTGTAATCTCAAAAAACTCATTTATAAGCTGTTCTAAACGATAAGCTTTCTCCAAGGTAACACCCACGTATTTTGCTTTCTGCTCAGAAGGCATATCAGGAGCTTCATCCAAAAGGCTTAAGTATCCTATAACAGAGGTCAGAGGTGTCTTTATATCATGGGCCAGGTAAACTACTAATTCATTCTTTCTCTGCTCGGCATCAAGAGCCGCCTTCTTTTGTTTTTCCAAGTTGCTTTTTATCTGATAAAGCTTATTCTCCATAAAATCCAATTCCGGCGATAAAATAATTTCATTCCTGGATTCCTCCGCAAGTCTATCCATTCCGGCACTGATTTCATCAAAATATTTAGTAAACCAGGAAATTGAAAATTTAAGCAAAAAAACTAAGAATATCAGAATCATAATAAGTGTAATAGCTTCTATGTTATTAAGAAATATAAAATGAGTTATTGTTATAGCTGCTCTGTCAGACATATGAAATGTATTCATAAAAAAGCGGACAATGGTATCTCCAAAACTAAAGCGGTCTTGAATTATAAAACGCAGAAGGATAACGGTTGCGGCCGCGGCAAAAACCACAAGGAACATTCGAAGAAATATTCTCTTTTTTAGTTTCGAATAGTCATTCTTTCTCTTACTTTTCAATTTTATAGCCAACCCCCCATACAGTTTTGATATATTTGGGATGTTCTGCACTATCGTGCATTTTCTCTCTTAAATGCCTTATATGGACCATTACCGTATTGTTGCTGTTAGTAAAATACTTGTCCCCCCATACCTCGTGGAACAAATCCTCCGAACTGACCACCCGCCCGCGTCTGGAACAGAGGACCCAGAGAATTGAAAACTCTGTAGGAGTAAGAGACAGTCTCTTTTCATTCAAAGTACATTCATGGGTATCCATATTCAATACTAAGCCGGAAAAGGCAATCCAGTTTTCTTCTTGTCCTGGCCCGAAAGAATTATATTTGGTAAATCTGCGAAGCTGTGCCTTCACACGGGCAATGAGTTCCAATGGACGAAACGGCTTGGTGATATAGTCGTCCGCACCCAATGTCAGACCGGTAATCTTATCGATTTCCTCTTCTTTGGCTGTCACCATGATAACCGGAAATTTATGCTTCTCCCTAATTTTCTGGCAGAGAGTAAAACCATCAATGTCCGGCAGCATGACATCAAGTATCGCAAGCTCCAACTGTTCCGATTCAACACACCGATACGCATCCTGTCCATTATAAAATTTGTATATTTTAAAACCTTCATTTTCTAAATAAACTTCCATTAGATCCGCTATGGACTGCTCATCGTCAACAACCAAAATATTGATATTCATAAGTTCTATCCCTTCTTCCCGCTAAACAATCATTCCTATAATACTGCAAAACAAAAATTCATATCATCTGATTGTCTTATGAAAGTCTTAAGGTTTTATTAATATAAAAGGCTGCCATATGAAATATCTTTCATAGACAGCCAAGTATATCTGGAACAGAATATTATATTAAATGAAATTGCCAAGAGGTTCCGAACTTGTCCTTTACAGCTCCGTACAGCTTGCTCCAAGGCATTTCTTGCATTGGGCAGGTAATTTGTCCTCCATTTTTCATGGCCTCGAACCACTTTCTGACATCACTTTCATTTTGGGTGCCGACGCTGATGGTGATGTTATTGTTATAAGGCATCTGCATTGGCTTCAACAAATCCTGCACCATAATATCCATTCCTCCGATGTTAATTGATGTCTGAAAAACATAGTCCTCTTCTTCTTTGGATAATGCAAATCCGGGGTTTGAAGGCAAACTGCCATATGCTATAGAATCCTTTGAAAACAGCCGTTGCCGCTAAGGGAATTGCATCCGTATGTTTGATTACAAAACCATCTTTTGATTCCACTGGTTCCTTGATAATCGCACATACTTCGATGTCAACATTCTTTTCAGTGTATTCCTGACAATGATAAATGCAGAGCAACTGTCCTGATAAAGAAGAATGGAGCTTGTTTTCCTAAATAAATGCAAATAACCTTTGCCATAAACTTTGAAAATGCTCCTATTTTGAACATAAATAACCTCCTTTAAAAATAGAGTACCACTTGACACAATGTCATCGTCAAGTGGTATTTCAATTTTATCTCTGATGATCTTTCAAAATTTTTGTTGTCTATAAAATACTTCTAAAAAACGGGGCAAAATTTGCATTTTTGCCCCGTTTTTTAACCAATTTCCATTTAAAATCACCACATATTACAATTCCAGGTTCAGGCTGCCTTCTTCTGCTCCCAGCATCTGTTCGATAAATCTTTCCAGAACTTTCATTTTAACTTCAAATACTTCTTTATCCGGACAGAAATAGTATTTGTGCAAGTAATCTCCTATTCCCAAAACAATAATTTCCAGCATTTCTCCGGAAAAAGGCATACTCCAGATGCCTCTTTCAACCCCTTCATTGATCAATCTCAGAAATAGAGGAGGAATGAGCTCATTAGCCTTTTCTGTAAGTTTATGATGTATTATGGCATTTTCATCTCTGTGCAGATCAGCTGCAAAACTTTCATTCTTCTCTCCATATTTCAAAAGGACTTCAAGAAAAAGCACCAACTTCTTTTCAGTACTAAGACTATTGTCTTCCACTAATTCATTAAGTGATACCGCAATTTTATCCAGGTATCTTTCGACAACTGCGTTCAGCATTTCATACTTTGAACTGAAGTAGTAATAAAAGAGCCCCTGAGCAACTCCAACCTTCTTGACAATATCATTTACCGAAGTACTATCAAACCCTTTCTCAATAAATAACGACAGAGCTGTGTCTATTAGCTCATTTTTTCGTTCTTCAGGATATTTAGATATTCTTGTTATAATAAAACCCCCTGCAAAATATATTTATTATTTATTGTAACTCTCTGACTAGTATTCAGTCAATAAGGATTTATAAGGTTACACGATGTGAAGCCTTATACCTTGAAGAATTTCATCCAATTCTCCACTGTCATGATACTTTTTAATAGAACTCCAATCAGGCTTTGTATAGGATTTTATTATTCCGCTTTTATCCTTTGAAGCATTGTCCAGCCAATCAAAAACCAAATCTGTCATATCACTTAAAGCTCCCATCTGACAATGGCTGGACGCCCATCCGTCTTCTTCAATTCTGTATATCTTAAGTGAAAACGGGCACTTTAGCTGGCTAATAAACTGCATGATTGAGACTGTAGTAACCAAATCGGTCTGCATGATTTCTGCTTCTCCCATAATCGACAGTATGGGGCATTCAATTTTATCAAAAAGTTCTTTGATGTTGAAAGGCTTCCATGCATTCATAAGCTGGCTTATGGTTGCATCAGGTATGCCAAACACCCATCTGTAATGATTGGCAAAGGAGGCAAGCCTCGGCTCTGCTTTTTCCATCATAGCAAACATGGAATCCCTGACCTCCGGTGCAGCATTTTGAATATCCGGAGGCAGTACAGCTTCATACGCTTCATTTACATCCACAATCGGACCTCCTGAGAGTACGCATGCTCGTATTCTTTTCTCAAATGCAACTGCACGGGAGGCTAACATAGTTGATAAGGAAAAGCCTATCAAACATATATTATCGGGATCTACGTCATCGCGCTGTAAAAGGTAATCCACAGCGGCTTTTATTTCCTCTTCCCATTCTATATGCAGGGGCAAATCCGGGTTCAGCTGCAATGCACTCCACTGGCCGGGACCTTCAAACGTAAGGCAGTTCCAGCCTCTTTCCGCAGCAGTAAATCCCATCCAGTGAAAGGTCTCTTCATTGCAGGAGTCACCTCCATTAAGCGCTATCAATGTGGGTCTTTTGGCCCTGCCTGCCGGATCAGCTGAAATGTAATATCCCGGCAGAACGGCTTTGCCAAAAGGAATTTCAGCAATTTCAGCTTTTGATGCACTGTACTTTAGTGCCTTTTGAAACAGTTCACGGTTCAGTGTGAGATATTTGAGGAGGCGTTCGTCGGTGGGGGGCAGTGAAAACATTGCCGTCCTGTAATAATTGCTTGCCCTGAAATATGCGTTACGAGCTGAAATCTCCTGCCCGGATTTCTCAGCCTGCTTTGCATAATGAAGAACCTTTTCTGCAACTTTTTCCCATTCAAGTACCCAGCTTTCATCGTTGTCGTCCTGAACCCGCTCCAAAGCCAAAAGACACTCGTTAATTTCAGCGCCTCCGGTTCCTGCAACCATCAGTGAGCGCACAAATCTGAATGCAAGTGTCCCAATATCCATGTCCAAGAAATCAAGTTTCATAATATCCATCTCCTTTATAATTTTTGATGTGATTATAATATCATACTGACTGTTAGTCAGTCAATAACTTCTTGATTAAAAAACTAAAAAGAGACTATGTCTCCATTTTTCAAAAGACATAGCCTCCAATTTCTCGGATTTTGACCAATCCTCACTTAAACTTTCAATACATTGTGGTCAAAATAACCTATAAATCATTTCTCTTACGGTTCCACACCCCAAGCCAAACTTCCTGCCAGGTAACCGGTGGCTTTACTCCAGTCTGTATAACTGGAGCCGCTTCCTTCATAGGAATAATCTCCTGTCTGAGTGTAATTTGTCCAGTCCGATTTGGAGAATCTGGCCTGAATTTCTATGGACTGCCCTGCTGCTAAAGTACCTGCTGCAGAAGTAAAGCCAACTTCCAGGTAATAATCGGCTCCTGTCTTGGCTGACGGCAGTTTTACAAAGGTTCCTGTTACATTAGCTGAACCTGCGCCGGACCAGTCACACCAGAAATTCTGAGCCTTCTCGCCGTCAATGGTATAATAATAACGGATTTTTACATCCGACAGGTTAATAGCTGTCGTTCCCGTATTATACAGCTTAAACCTTGGCATCACACCATTTGTGGTTGCAGATATATTTCCGCTGAACATCTGAACTTTAATATTGCCGGTCACCACTATGGAACTATCAATTATTGTTACGGTAAGCACCGGGTCATTTCCCTTATTAAAATCAAAGGTCAGCTCTAATTTTCCTACGGCTTTCGCAGCAAGATAGGATTTAAGAATTGTAACCGTATTGCCGGAGACCGTATAATCAGTGCCAAGCGTCAGTGCTGTACTTCCATTCTTAATGCCAACAAAGGTATTCCCATTTAACGTTAATGTTACGGGGATATCCTGTTGATTACCTGCGCTCTTATCAAACTGAGCCTGAGTAACCGATATGGTCCCGCTGGGTGTAGAATCTGTTACTGTAACAGTAAGCACCGGATCGATACCGGCACTGAAATCAAAGGTAAGTTTTGCTGTACCTGTTGCAAGGCTTGAGAGATAGGAGGAAGCAAGCTTTACCGTACTTCCGTTTACCGTATAATCCGTTCCGCTGACCAAGGCTGCGGTGCCGTTTTTGATACTGCTAAGGGTATTTCCGTTATAGTTAACAGCTACGGAAATGTCGGCAGGGACATATTTATCAAAGGAAGCAGTAACCGGAGTGATGGAAGAACTGCTGGCAGCATTCCCCGGTTCATTGCCAAATACCTTTACTCCGGCATCATATACCGGAATATAAGTTGTTTTAACAACATTTCCGGAAGATACACCGCTTAACTCTGTAAAGGAATAGTCGTTGGCATTACTCCAGAAGGTTGTATTTGTCGGCCCTGAGATACGGAACTGGATTTCCTTTTTATAAGCTGATTGTCCGCCGGGATAAATCTTTGTTCCTGTAAAATCAACATTTACATAGTAAATATTCTTTGCCGCATCCCATGGCAGCAGCTGGGATACTGTTGCTCCTGCATTGTAATTCGTAGTTACGGTCAGATTACTTGCCGTATAACCTGCATTTACAGCCTCTGTAATGTCTATGAAATACTTAAAGGATAACTTGTCTCCCATTCTGGCCGGCCAGCCTGACTGATTGTTTAGCAATGCCTTAATTTCAATAAAATTACTGCCTGAAGCATTGATTCCGGCTTCCACGAAGAATTCATCATTGGTGATTGGTTCAATTGCTTTAAAATTAGCAATGGGTGTTCCGCCGTATTCTCCGTACAATTTAGCGAGGGCTCCCACAAAACCTGCATTATAGTCGCAGGCAACTTCATTATTTGTATAGTTGCTGATAGTGTCCGTATAACCGTCGTCCTGGCCAGGTCCCCCTACCAGAGCACCATAAATAGTATGTCTGTGGTTAGCAGGAGTAGTCTGACTGTCCGCCCAGGAACTGTGTGCCGTTCTGTGGTGCGGATGAACCGGCGGATTCGTTCCAAAGCCTACTTCATAGCTGCGTCCTGAACTTCCAAGTGCATAATCTACCTGCTGCTTTGCAAAGGTTTTATAGGCGCTGGCTTTCGCTGCACTGCAGCCGGACCAGTCAGCATATACGCTTGCTAAAAAAGCGGTTGTAGTGGCATACCTTAAAGCTCCCCAGGAATCCAGCCAGGCCAGGCCTTTCGGAGTGTAGGTGATACGGCTTCCGTTATATCCGGTGCTCCAGTAATCCAGATGCATTTCCGTACTGGTCTTATATATCTGTTTGCCGGTTATTCTGGCAAGCAGCAGGGCTGCTCCGTAATGTACATCATCCCAATTCTGAGCCCATTTATAAGAAATCGTGGTGGATTGGGGCTCTGTACCCCAATTAGGGACATAGGACTCTGCCTTATTCAAGTAGGTATTATCTCCGGATGCCATATAAATCCATACGGCAGCCCAGGACAGCTCGTCATAGAAACCACTGTAAGAAGTATAAAAGCCGCTTGCAGCGGTATAACCGCTGTCACTCTTAGTAGTATCTGCAAAGGAGTACAATTCCTTGGCATGCTTCAGGCAAGTTGCCGCATAAGCCGGATCACTTTCCGCAAATACTGCTGCTGCAGCAGCCAAAGCCGCGGCGGCTTCTGCAGATACCGTAGAGCCGGGGCTGGTCAGATCTACCTTATAAGAAGGTCTGTCCATCTGCATCACTTCTGCCGGTCCCCACCAGGAATGGTCTGTATTGCCATTGCCTACCTGATAGTAGAATACATTTGCCGACGGATGGCATTTGATAAGATAATCCGTTACCCACTTAATTTGCTTTAACAGATAGTCTAACTGTCCGCTCTTACTTAAGGCTTCCCTTGATTCATAGACGCTCCATGCAAGCATGGCGGCTGAATATGACATGGGCAGATTGAATTTCACATGGTCACCGGCATCATACCATCCACCGGTCAAATCCAGACCAACATCGGAACCGTCAGTCATACCGGAATCTCCTCTCCAGTTGTTGCGAATATCACTTGGAAGGTCACCGGACTGTTGGAACTCATAAAACATAATTGCTTTTTGTAATGCTTCCCCATAATTATAATTTGTTTCAGCTTTAGCCGTCTGTAGATATAATCCGGATGTCAGTAAACACACCGTAAGAATAAGACTAATCACTTTACGCATACAAAACCTCCTTCTTATGGACAGCGTATCCATAGAGGCCAGGCATATGATTTAGCAGAATAGCAAATCCATGTCTCCCCCATTTAACGATGGATACGCTGACTCTATATAAGTTACCCTTAATTTTTTGCATGAACCCTTTCCGTCCGTTTTATAGATTACATGCAGGTTTTTGTTTTGGAATCTTAAGCCATGGTTTAAGGTTCCACTCCCCATTTCAGACTGTCAGAAATATATCCCGTGACCTTTGACCAATCCGCATAACTGTTTCCGGAACCTGCAAATGAATAGTCATCTGTCTGAGTATAATTCGTCCAATCATTTTTTGAAAATCTGCCCTGTACCTCTATAGCCTGTCCTGCTGCCAGGTCTCCCGCTCCGGAGGTAAATCCGATCTCCAGATAATAGTCGGCACCTGTCTTTGCAGCAGGCATTTTAACAAAGGTCCCGGTGACATTACCGCTGCCTATGGTTGACCAGTCACACCAGAAGTTCTGAGCCAATTCTCCGTTTATCGTGTAATAATATCTGATTTTAACATCAGAGAGTTTTATACTGGTTGTACCGGTATTGTAAATCTTGAATCTCGGACTCAGACCATTGGTCTGCGCTGATGTCGTCCCATTGTACATCTGCACCTTAATACTGCCCGGTGCAATGGAGGTATCAACTACCGTCAGAACCAGTACAGGATCTGTTCCGGCACTTAAATCAAATACTAAATTGTAGCTTCCTGTTTGCAGGGCCGCCAGGGAAGCCTTTAAGAAAGTAACTGTGCTTCCGGATATGTTATAATCTACACCTTGCGTCAGCACCTGGCTTCCTCTCTTGATACCATTCAGCGTATACCCTGCCGTAGTTAATGAAGTTATGATATCCGCCTGTTTTGCAGGATTCTTATCAAAAGCGGCGGCAGCAGGAGAAACGGAACCACTTGGCGTGGTATCAGTAACCGTTACCGTCAATACCGGGTCAACACCCTTACTGAAATCAAAAGTAAGCTTTAGCTCCCCTACACTCTTTCCTGCTAAATAGTTTTTGGACAGACTAACCGTATTACCCGTTAAGGTATAATCTGTACCTGCGGTTAAATATGTACTTCCGTCCTTAATACCGGTAAAGGTATTACCATTTAAGGTAAGCGCTACTGATATATTGCTTTGTTTCTCAGTATTCTTATCGAAAGCTGCCGCCAAAGGACTTATGGCAGAATTATTTATCGGGTCACTGCCGGTTCCAAACAAAATAGAATAAACTCCATTTGCAATAGCAATGTCACACTGAGCCCAGAAGCGGTGGTAGTAAAAGACCGGATCGGTACCATTGTTATAAGCTGTCAGAACCTTCTGATAATCCGGATCGTTTTTATATTTCGAACGGATATCCAGAAATTTATCGCCGGATTTAATAACATCACCATTAGGCATAGTTCCTGTCCAGCCCGCGGGTACAAAGATTTCCTGATCAAAGAACCGGCTGTAGTCAGCTCTTGCTTCCGGTGCTGCAAGGCCCTTATCATCTCTGTATAGATTCCACATACGATCTAATAGCTCCTTGGCTATTACTCTTGAAGCATCATCTCCGGAGGCTTTGCTGTAATACAGTAAGGCATTGGCAAGTGAACCGGTTACGCCAAGGTCTGTGCCATAACCGGTAACTGTCACATGCAGGTTCGAATTGCCGGTATAAGTGCCGGTCCAGGTATCAGGCTGTCCCGACCAGTCAATACTGCTTGGAATAGCAAAAGTTCCGTCTGCATTAAACTGCACCACCGACTTGACCCAGCTTACCCATTTATCCAGGATAGCCTTTGCTCTGACATCATTTGTTTTGTAATAATATTCAGCTACACGCTGCATGGACCATGCCTGAAAACCAAACCAGGTATTGCTGCCGGGATCTGCATAGACAGGATTGGCTTCATATCCCATTCCATAAAAGGTAGACGTACCGGCCGGCCACGCTTCATAACGGCCATTGTTGGAGTTGCTGGCTCCGCCTGCGATTGCACCTTCAGAAGACTGTAACCACTGATAGAACTCAAGCTGCCTGTTAAGGCTTGTCCCCCAATCGCCGGCTCCGTTCTGGGAAAGAGGCTTTAAGTCTTCATCTTTCGATAAAATCCAGGCTGTCATGGGATTTTGATATCCGAAGTGATTATGGCTGCTTCCGATCTTCCAGGCCCAGCTGGAGCTTACTCCCCCGCCCCAGGCATAATACCAGGACATCAGATAATGTGCCGCATCATATCCCGTACCGGCAACAGTCGGAGAACCGATTTTACGGAAGTATTTATCAAACATGGCATACCTTAAATAATCCCCCATCTTACTGGCTTTTGCATCATAGGTTCCAAGGTTAATGCCATATTCCTTCGCCCATTGGTCAGCCCAGTAAGTAGCCTGAATGGCACGGGCATCTGCATCCGGAGCATCCGTATACTTAAACTGGGTTGCATAGCTGCTGTCTCCCGTAAAAAGGTCAAGATACCCGTTCTTACCGCCGAATTTCATTGCATCCCAGGAAGGCTGTGGAATTGTCTCCCAGGTAGATTCCTGTTCGCCCCTCTGGAAGGTATTGATATAGGATGGTGAAGTCACACCATCACCTCTGCTTCCAAAACCATACCAGTTATCTACATCTAACAGCCAATGCATTCCATATATAGTACTGGTGCCGTAAGTAGAAACCAGATCGCTGTTAATGGGGTCGATTCCGACAGCCGCACCTGAATTCAGCTGCGCAGGATATTGGCTTGGTAATTCCCATTCCGGGGCATAAGTAGCAGGCTTACTAGCCGTATACTTGCTCATGCTGGAATTGGGCTGGTCCTTTTCCGTTGGAATTATGTAGGCTTCCGCTTTGTTCCAGGCTGTTTCAAAGCCGCTGAAATCTCCTGTGAATTTACCATACATAGCCTCCAGCCACATATAATAGCTGAAAGCTTCACTGGTAGTTACATGGCCATAATCCGGAGCTTCCACAATCAAAGTCTCAACAGAATGGTATGGAATACCCTGAGAACTGAAATACCCGTTGTTCGGGTCCGTAATATCTCCCCAGAGTTCCAAAAATCTGTTTTGGTAGGTATCCGTGCCTGCGGCAGTAATTTCGGATGCCTTGCTTGGTTTAACAGGTGTGAAGGAAGCGGATAACAAGCCAAGTATAACCACGGCAGTTATCATAATCTTAGGAACACGCCCTCTTATTCCGCCGGTTAAAAAAGCACGAACCTGTACCTTGCGTTCCTGCTTACTGCGTATAAATAACTCCTTGCGTAACATTCTATAACCTCCTCATAGTTTTTATCTGACAATCATTTCATCAGCCGGCTCCTCACCTGTGTATACCCCTCACCCGCTCCTTTCCCTACTTATTGCAGGTGGATATCCGACTGCCTGAATTAATTGAAAGCCCCTCTGAAAACTTCTTACTCCTTTCTCGTTCATATTCATTGGTCTAACTCCCCAGTAAGCAATGAATATATTGTGCCGTTTTGTAGTATATTGAGTTTTACTAAATTTTCGTAATTAATCACTAATTATTTTACATATATAATATAATTGTGGAACTATTTAACATAAAAATATCATATTTTTGATATTATGTCAATTGTAATAGTTAATATTTTACATATATCGTTTCATATTACTTCGAAAGTTTTCGTTGCCATTTTAGTAGTCACAGGCTTTATAAGCTTTTTGAACCGTTCAAAGGTCACCATATGCATCAAAATAATACCAACGCATATATTTAAAAATTTAATTATCCGGGAGGAAAATGTTCTGCTCCAAAAAAAACTGCATGGTTAACTTTATAAACCCTGCAGTTTCTATGATTTTATATTCTATATTATTGTGTACTGGACAGCTGCACTCAGCCATAATTGAGGGAACCATTGCATGATATTCCAAACGCCCACACCGTATAAATTAAACTCCGGCACCAGTTTTAAAAATACATCATAGCTTCTGACATCCCAAAAGCGTACAAGGTATTCATCTCCCGAATAAAAATAAAAAAAGACTGAATTGGTCAAAGGATCATAAGTAATCTGGGCATTATTCTGTGCCGCCAGCTCAAGGGCGGCCTTGTAACTGATAGCCCTGCCCTTGGACGAACCGGCAATAAAGGGTAATTGATAGACATAGCCCTGCATCGGTAATCCAAAAGACACCATATCAGAAGGTACCATTTTGGTAAAGTCCGCTATAATTCTCCGGTAACTTTCCGTGCAAAGAGTTCCAAGAGACATCCTATCGGAATATCCGAATTCATACACTATCAGAGTAATTCCTGACAGGCCGCTTGTCATAAACTTGTAATCGAAACCAAAAATTGGATTTTCATAAGTATCCATGACCTTATAGCCTGCCGAAGTAATAGTATCCAGCATTTTTGTAGCATGTCTGCGATAGTTTTCACGGTATCTCGGATGGATATAAGGTGTATGAAAGCTCACCCCGCTGTACCCTTTGGTTTTCAATATATGAAGTATTTGACTGATAAATCTATCCTCAATTGCTATGTCAGATATAATGGAATCGACCACTGCCATAGCCTCTTCGTTGTTATTGTTATCTGAAGCCGGAATAATCATCATTAGAGGTTCCGTACCATAAGCTTTTGCAAGTTTTATAACCTCTTCATCTGCCAAATCATTTAAATCGCCTGTGGCAGATACCGTATAAGTGTATACAGTTAGATAAGTCAGATAGGGTAAGGTCATTTGCAGGGTCTTTGTATCAATAAAGGGATATGCAAAGCCATTAGTAGCAATTGTATGTCCTTTTTCCCCGCGAAAGCTGATAACTATCTCATCTCCTGAATATAAGGACAGGCTATCCGACAATTCCGGATTATACCTGAGAAGTTCCATTGCTGTCGTGCCAAAGTCCTCTGCAATCTGCGCTAAGGTATCTCCTTCTTTAACGGTATAAGTCACTTCGGGTATAAGGATAATAAGGGCTTCTCCTATAACCAGTGAATCCTCTTCCGTTATGTTATTATATATTTTTAATTTCTCAGCAGATACACCGTAATAATCTGCAATGGAGAGGATGGTCTCTCCAGGTTCTACCACATGAATAATCATTACTACCCTCAAACGGTTTTATTTTCATTATATGTGGTTTACAGACAGAGGTTTCTTATTAAGTAAATTATGGACACCAGCTTGGCTCAAATCAATTTTTCATAAAAGCTTGATTTATAATGACGAGTATAAATTAAAATAAATATAATTCAAGGCAACAATCACTGAAGCTTGGTAAAGTGTAAGCGAGGGTAAATTAACTTTACACCTCGCTCACTAAACAAAAGCCACCGCTCATTAATGAGGAGTTGGATGCGCACTTGTTCTTGGAATCTGTCCCTTCAGCATTTTGGCAATATCCCCTGTAAGTCTTAGATAGAAATCAGAGGTGCAGTGCACGCCATCCGCATCCAAAGTGAGGAAGTACTGGTTTGCCGGTATCATAGTTGAATCCTCTGCCGCTTTTGCTATTGCGGTTCCTTCGTCATATTCGTCAAACATAGCTATATACGCACTTGTAATACCTAAGGTAGCGGCATTGTATGCCTGATTCCACATAAAATCACCATGTAATCTTGGTATTTCATTTTTAGCTGTTGTGCCGTTATGCATGTTAGACCATGCAAATCCAGGGAATATGACCGGTGCATAATCCATTCCGTTAGCCTGGCAATAGGTAAAATCGGGACCTGTGATATACGTCTTGAAATTGTCGGCACTTCCGGCTCCTGTGATACCCCTGATTCTTCCAACCATCCAGGGTTGAATCATATTGAAAGCTTTGTATACGTTTTGAAATCCGGTCTTGCTATCGTTAGCAGCACCGGGATCGGCAGCAAAAGGATGGGCATTGTCACAATCACGCCAATATGTGGGTACTCCGCCTATTACATAGCAGCCCTGGGCTTTAAACCAATTGATTACGCTGATACACGCAGCCGCATCACCGGGGTGGTTACCATCGTTAAAGCCCATCCCCCAGATACATACCACCGGTTTTCCGTTTTGCTTTGCATAGGCGGAAGAACTCAGCAGATTTAAGGAACCGGTTATGGTCGAAGTCCAATCTGATTCAAGCTTTGTGTCAAAATCCGATCCCATTCCTGAGATATCATACATAATATAGAACTTACGTCCATAGGTCTCGGAAGCGTTTTTTACTTTCGTTGTCACACTGTCGCGCTGTGCCTTTCGATTCGGGTCACTTAATTCGCCCCCGAATCTCTGAATTGCCGCACCATCGATACCATAGGTCTGCATCCATTCAAAGTGTTTATTTACCGTCTGGGTTGTATAGGAGGAGAACAGCTTTGCAGGAGAACCATTTAACAGGTTTGCATAACCTGTGCTGAAAAGTGTCGTATATTCTCTTATATCCGGATATATTTCAAAGTTCTGGTTCCCCGGGGCAGGTGTACTGCCATTGGCCCAGTGTACCCAATTATTTGCAGGTGCGCCGTCTCCGGGTGCATCGAACCATCCCTGATACCCTACAATCACCTTTCCTATGATATCACCGGATGAAGTTCCACCCACATTTATACTCTTTGTAAATGTGTTGTTGGTCTCATTGGATTCTGCAATTCGGTTCACATCGTCTACATAAGCCATTATGGAATGAGTCCCGGAGACCGCTGTCCATACGGCTCCATTTGTTCCCCCATTCACAGTCAGTACAACTGACGAACCAGGGGCAAGGGAGGAGGTATAATTGTCACTCCAGACTGAAGTGGCCGCCCCGTCTATCTGGAAGCCGACACCTATAATAGTTCCTGCGGGAGTGGCGGCATTTCCCTGGTTCTTAACGGTGGCACTGAAGGTTACAGCGTTCCCGGGCTGCGGACTTGCAGGTGAACAGCTTATATCTGTTACCACAAGATCCGGCAGGTTCCCCGCACCGTCGGTGAAATAAACATCATCCAGCTTGCAGGTTATACTCCCCGTCAGGAAATAATAGACTCTTACGAAGTTAATGGCGGTAAGATCCGGGTTTCCTATCTTTGCCGCGTTGCTTATCTTAAGAGTCAGCTCGTTCCATCCCGAAACAAGTCCTGCATTCATAAGATTCCAGGAATATTCGTTTACATCCGGACCGCCCGAGCTTGTTATTTCAAGCTGCGCTCCCGTTGCAGCCAATTTTGCAGCATCCGATACATAGAGCCACAGGTGCACATAACCGTTGCTTTCCGAAACACCTGAATTGACGGCAGGATTAAGGGTCTTCTTAAACCAGTCGGTTCCGCTTCCCGTTTTTGTCAGGCATCCTGTGCCTTCTTTTTTATTCGTAGTATCCAGAGACACCGAATCGGACCCGGACCATCCGGCCGCACTATCGCATTTATCAATGGCAGTGGACAGAGCTTGGACTGTGGAGTTAAACACCATAAAACTGCCCAAAAATGCCAGACAGCAAATCATCGCTAACACTATTCTGAACTTTTTCATACTAACTGCTATCCCCTTTCCGGTTCGCCTCATGTTTGCGCCAAGGATTTCCCAGGCGCAAACATGGAAAAACCATCCTTACTGAATTATAATATAATCCAGATTAATGCCCCCATTTCCGCCCACAAATTGAATGTTATTGTTTGTGCCGGAATTTAATGTGATTGCTTTTTGCACACTGCCGGTAAAGGTACTCCATCCGCCGGTAGCCGGACAGCTGATTGTTCCTGCGGAAGTCCCATTCACATATACCGTAATCGTTGAAGCCTCATTGGAAGCATAACTGATTTTTAGAGTCCTACTTCCGCCGCTGCCGCCGTCGATATTATTAATCCGGCAGGAGGCATTGGTAAGATGCATATTCTGTAAATACTTTCCGCCTGAGGCAGCACTATCACTCGCTACAATTACACCATTTGCGAGAGTCCCATTCTCCGCTTCATATTTGGCTGTTGCTGTTCCCGTATCATTAAATGAACTGATGGTAATATAGTCGATATTAACACCGCCATTGCCGCCGGTAAGTTTAATAGTATTGGTCGTGCCCGGATTTAGGGGAACCGTCAGATATGTGTGACCGCTATAATTACTCCAACCTCCGGTAGACACCGCATTCAGAAATGAATAATTAACCCCATTTAACGTTAAACCTATCTTCGCACCTGTATCATTGGCAGCGTAATAGATATCAATCGTTGCCCTGCCGCCGCTGCCTCCGTTTACATTGTTGAACTGGACATAAGAATTGGCAAGATGCAGATTCTGTATGCATTTCCCTCCCGAGGCTGTGCTGTCGGCTCCAACCGTTGCACCATTTCCTAAAACAGCGTTCTCCGCCTCATATTTAATCAGGTTCGGATTCGGAGTTGGCGCCGGTCCTACCGATGGTACGCCGGTGGTGGTAGCAACTACTTTTTGTATTGTCCCATCGGCATTAAAATTAAGCTTATCCACGCAGGTGGTTCTTAACCAGTCATTATGGGAAACAGAACTGTCAAAATAGAACTGATACCACTGGCCCTTATATTGCACCACAGAACCGTGGGCACAATAGCTGTCTGTCGGGTCCATATACACTCCTCTGGAGGTCCACGGCCCTAAGGGACTGGTACTGGTAGCATATTGCAATCTGTTATCTCCGGTTGAATCGGAATGATTATCCGCATAGGTCAGGTAATATAAGCCGTTTCTCTTAAATACCCAGGTGGCTTCATGAAAATCGGTTAAGCCCGTCATAGTTTGCATTGTCCCATCTATTTCCATCATATTGTCCTTTAGTTTTCCACCCTTGCACACACCGCCGCCACCGTAATAAAGATAAGCTTGACCGTCATCATCCTGAAATACGCATGGATCAATCAAAGACTCAAGTCCGGGAATATATCCTTGAACTGTAAAATCACTGGCAGGTTTATTGCTGGTTGCAACTCCAATCTTCCAGGTGCTGCCCCAATCGCTTCCGCTGGGGTGCGGAAAATAAAAATAGTATGTACCATTTTTATAGGCACAATCAGGCGCCCACATAAAACCGCCTTCTGTCCTCCCCCAGGGTACCTGGCTTGCATTCAGAATTTCACCCTCGTCGGTCCAATTTACCATATCCGAAGACGAATATACATGATATTTGTCCATTAAATCGCAGCCTTGATTGGGGTCAATATCATGGGAGGCATAAATGTAAATTTTACCGTCCGCCCATACATGTGCAGATGGATCTGCCGTGTAAATACTGGTTATGGCAGGATTCTGTGCAAAACAGACTGCAGAAGGCGGCGCCAGGAATATAACAGTAAGCAGCGCCATTAAAAATAATTTTTTCGGCATTGTTAATACTTTGATACTTCCACTTATTAATCTTAACATACTCTTTCCCTCCTGATTTTGTATACTATTGTATTGACTGATGTTTCATCAAATGAGAAATCCCTCTCTCACTTGACTGTAATATAATCCAGATTCACACCTCCCTTTCCATTAGCAAATTTAAAACATTATTTGTATCGGAATCCAACAGGATGGCTCAAACACCTCAGGTCAGAAATCCGGTAGAAATTGTAAAACACCAATTAAAAATGATAAATATCACGCAGCCATTTTTATTAAGTATTCTAAATTTTGTTTAATTATTAAACTAATTAGATTGTATATTTTTATGAGTTTGTCCTATAAAAAGGATAACATATTTGTAGGATTTGTCAATGATATTTCAAATATTTTCCATATTTATATTGATAAAAAAATTACCGGGATTTATTTTTATAAAATCCCGGTAATCTTAAATTATCATTGCTTTTATGATTCTATTTCCATTCAATATCAGACCACTTATATTGTCTTACTTTATTGAATATCTTAATTCTTTCCCCCATAACCTTTATATGTTGCGTAAACTTCATCTGCGTACAGATTTGCCAGAATAGGGCGGCCATAAGAATCCGTAGCTCCCGGATACCAGTAATCTCCTCCATTATAATGCAATAAACCATTATATATATTTCCGAACTTCGTAATCTTTTCATTTAAAATCAGTGCGCCCAAATATACCTGGTCTTGTTCACTGCCGTGATTATAAGCATAGCCAAAGGTTGAGCTGAATAACGATAAATATGCGCTGCGTGTGTTTGGTTCTACTTGCATCAATCCGTCGCCGGCTGATGGACTGCCTGATAAACCTGCTCCGAAACTGCTTTCCTTTTTGATAACAGCACACAGCAATAAAGCAAAATCTCCGCCTTTACCGAATTTATTGTCCGCATTCACTGTATAGGTCCATATATTGCTTGGAACTTCGGAAGGCTTTGTTACTGAAGTATTGGGTGAACCAATGTAAATCTTAACTGATGACATTTTGTCATTGACGGTATCGCCAACCCAGGAAGAATCTGAAGTATAGGTCCATTTTGTTCCTCCGAAATTATCATGCTCATATACTTCAACTGTCCAGCCACTGGGAACCTTGAGAGAAGACATCCAGTCATTAGGAATCCCATTTGCATTTAATTGAGATAATGTATAATTGCCTACTCCAAGTGTTACTGCTGTTCCACCATAGTTTATATCTGCATAGAATGTCACTCCGCTTGTTGTCGGTGGTGGTGTCGTTCCGCCGCTGCCTTTCTGCCATAAAGCGGGAACATTGGATGGTTCCCAGCCTACGAGGGAAGTATGCGCCTGAAGACAGGTATAAGTACTTCCGTCATATGTTACTGTATCGTTTACTGCATATGCAGTATTTGGAGCCCATGCTCCTCTGGCTGCCGCGCTCACCGGTAAGGTCAGGTAAAATGTAGCTATAATTACTACTGTTAAAATTACCATGAGAGCTTTTAAAGAAAACCTTTTTTTAGCCATTTTCAAATCTCCTTGTATTTTATTTATCTGTGGCTTATCTCTGAAGGTGCCACAGGTTAGTGTTCGATTTCAATTTTTCACTGTTTGCCCTCATCACATTTAGGTTATTACCAGAAACATTCATGGCAAACACTTCTAATAATATTCTTTATGGGATTATTTTATTCCTTTTTTACATGTCGCAATATAAAATATTATAATTAGGATTATATACCTACAAATTGAGTTAACAGTGAATCAATAAATCCAAACAATATAATAATAAGTGCGCGAAGTCTTTTCTATAGACAGGATGCATTAAATCAATCAGCAAAAGAAACAACATTAGAAGGCGCAGAAAATTAAAAAGGATGTTTACTTTTATGTTAAGAATACTTTTAGGAGTTATATATTTTATTTTATTAGTTATTGGAGGGGTTCTTTCATTCCTTGGAATAAGCTCATTGCAGAAAGCTCAGGAAAAAAATGATGACACTTTATTTCGTAAAGCTGTAACCTGCTTTAAATTGCTAATCTTAACGATGGCAGTAACCGGCATATATTTTATAATATGTTTGGTACTTTTAAGTTGATTTTTCTTATCTTTTGCTAACGAGAGGTTATAAAAAAATGGCGGCAAAATATGCCGCCATACCACACTATTTATTGTGATATTTTATTAGGTCTTGTAAATTCAAGCCCTATATTCTTATTCCTCTTTTCAACCTTACCGGAGCCAATCTTTTTTTCGGCTTGTAAATAACCGCCTTTCGATTTCTTCTCTTCTAAAAATTTTTTCATTTTTTCCATATCATTTATTGACATTTTGTATCTTCCCTTCAAAATATTAATCCATTTTTACAGACGTTTTAACAACACGCCACTCTACGCACCTTGAACATCCTAATCTTATTATACTCATATTTAGTACTTCTGTCTATTAATACCTTTGTTGGCAGACCAGAGCTTTTACTTAACAGGGCTTGAGAGAGCTGAATGGATATCAATGGTATCGTCTGTTCGAGGGAACATATTAATTAATTTTAAGGGATTTTTTGAAAACAATTATTCTGAATGATAATAACTGCCCCATTCTATTCATCAATCAATCCGAGCTCAATCATACTTTTCGCAGTTGCTATAATTGCTTCTTCTGCAGGTCTTGGCTGCCAGCCAAGCAGTTTTTTGGCCTTTGCATTGCTGCAGGCAGTGTTCTGGCCTAAGAACGTCGCCGGCATGCGCAAATCCTTCTTAAATATTGCCAGAACTTTTATGAAAAAATCGGGCATCTCTTTTGTGGAGACTTTTTTCGCTGTGCTGCCTAAGCATTTCTGCAAAATTCTCGCTTCTTGTTTATATGTCAGATTCTCTCCTGCCGTAGCAATAAATCGCTCTCCCGGGGCTTCTGAACGTGTCATCGCAAGCAAATGTAAGTCTGCGACGTCCCGTACATCTACGTAATCAAAACCAATTTTTAAGAGATACGGCATTTTACCGGTCAACATCGCTTTAATAATTTGATTGGAGTGGGAATAATCTTTGCCGAGTATTGGCCCCATGACCGCTACCGGATTGACAGCCGAAAGCTCCATATTCTCTTTCTTTGCAAACTCCCAGGCTGCGCGTTCTGCCATTGTTTTTGAACGTTGATACGCATCAATATCAGCCGACAAATCCGTCCAATCTTCCTCTGTAAAAAGGCCGGAGTGAGCTTTATGGCCTGCAATTACCGCCCCGGAAGCAGAAGTTAAGACCACACGTTTTACGCCCGCCCCTTTCGCCGCCTTCATTACACGTAAGGTGCCATCCACCGCCATTTTCACCATTTCATCGCCATCTTCCGGACGCGTGGCCGGTGTAGGCGATGCTACATGAATGACGTAAGCCGCTCCGGCTGCTGCTTCCATCCAGTTCCTGTCACTTGTCAAATCTGTCTGGATGAACTCCAGACCAGAAAAATCAGTGATACCTCCCTGTGCAAGCATTGATTTGACCTCATCCTGGCGTGATATTGTGCGAAGAGTTGCCCGAACGCGGTATCCTTGATTCAAAAGCTTCAAAATTATGTGTACGGCGATGAAACCGCTGCCGCCTGTTACTAAGACCAGTTGTTTTTCCATTATAATATCCTCCATTATCTAAAGTTTCACTTGTAACCTCAGTGCCATCAGTATATACTATCATCAGGCCGAAATCAACTCAGAAACAATCATCTGTGACAGAGAAGGAGATATTGTAATGGCAGCAACGAAGCATGCCCAAGCCATCAAAAATGATACAAAGGATTTTATTACCACAGCAATGCTGCAAATGTTGACAAAAGAAAAGCTGCAGGCGCTGACAGTTTCTCAGGTTTGTAAACGGGCGGGCGTAAGCCGTATGGCTTTTTACCGAAATTTTGACGGACTTGAACAGATTCTGTATGAGTATTACCAGCCAAAGATCGCGGCTGTCTTTGATATCATTCATCAAAGTTCACAATACTCTGCCAAATATGACAGTCAGCTGGAATTCTTCAATATGTTTGGTGATTCTTTAATTTCGTCTGCCGACCGTGGGTTTGAGCCAATTATTCAGCGGATTTTTATCGAAGAAATAAAGAAATTTTACGCCCCTGACAGCGATGGTTATTGGACGACTTTCATGTCAGCCGGTGTTTACGCGATTTGGCGAAAATGGTTACTTGAGGGACAACAGAAGCCACTCAATGAAATAATGGATTTTTTGAAGCAATTTGATAAAGGGACCAGTGAAAGTGTCTCAAAGTCATAAAAGATTTGAACGAAGGGAGCCAATGCCGGACTTTTAATTTAAAATCCGCATTGGCTCCTTGTTTTTCTATTTTAAGTATTCTTTACTTTACTTCTTTATACTTCCTGAAATAAACCTTTGGTTCCCTTCTGGAGAAACACATGCTCAATCCTTGGCAAAGAAATTCCCAGCGTTTCTTTCAGTACATCTTCAATGGTTTCAACAGGTATCACTGTAAGCTGGTTCTTTACTTCTTCCGGCACATCCTTTAAATCAATCAGGTTGTCTCTTGGTATGAGCACTTTATTAATACCTGCTCTTTGGGCACCCAGTAATTTTTCCTTCAGACCTCCAATGGGAAGTACGGCACCTCTTAAGGTAATCTCACCGGTCATGGCAATTTTAGAATCCACTTTTAGTCCTGTGATTAAGGAAGCAAGAGCAGTAAATAATGCTATTCCGGCGGAGGGACCGTCTTTTGGAACCGCTCCGGAGGGCACATGGATATGCAGGTCTCTTTCTTTAAAATTAACGGTATTTAAAGGTAGTCTGGATTTTAACAGACTCAGGGAAATTCTTGCCGATTCCTTCATTACATCTCCCAGTTTACCTGTCAGCATAACCTCGCCGCTGCCCGGCATATCGGTAGCTTCAATAAATAAGATTTCGCCGCCTACCGGTGTCCAGGCAAGTCCGGTAACAACTCCCGGCGGATTATCCTGCTGGGCTTTGTCGTGTCTGGAGACCTGTCTGCCAAGAAGTTCCTCCAGCTCCTCTGTCTGAATCTTATAAGGAAGCTCTGCTTTGCCCGAAACAATTTTTTCGGAAGCTACTCTGGCAAGGGCCGCCAGTTGTTTTTTCAGCCCTCTGACTCCGGCTTCCAATGTATAATCGTTGATAATTTTATAAAGAATCTCATCCTCTACCACCAACTGTTCTTTTGACAATCCATGCTCTTCTAAAACCGACGGAATTAAATAATTTCTTCCGATATGGAATTTTTCATCAACAGTATAGCTGGAGACCTGAATCACTTCCATTCGGTCTAATAATGGTCCCGGAATGCTTTCCAGGGAATTTGCCGTGGCAATAAAGAAAACATCGGAGAGATCATAAGGCAGATCCAGATAATGATCGGTAAAGCTGTTATTCTGTTCCGGATCAAGGACCTCCAATAAAGCACTGGCAGGGTCACCGCTGTAACCGCCGGCGGTCAGCTTGTCTACTTCATCGAGAACCATGACCGGATTGTTGGCTCCTGCCTTTCGGATGCTTTGAAGTATCCTACCGGGCATAGCCCCTACATAAGTCCTGCGGTGTCCCCGGATTTCAGCTTCATCCCGGATACCGCCTAAGCTCAAACGGATATACTTTCTGTCCAGTGCTTCCGCAATACTTTTACCAAGACTGGTTTTACCGGTACCGGGAGGTCCCACCAGCAAAAGTATGGAGCCCTTTTTGTCATTTTTCAGCTTCATAACAGCCAAATGCTGTATAATCCGGTCTTTGACCTTATTCAGCCCATAGTGCTGTTCATCCAGAATCTGTCTGGCTTTGCCCAGATCGATAGGGCTTTGCTCTGCTTTTTTCCAGGGAAGCTGCACCAGCAATTCCAGATAGTTGCGGATAACATTATACTCGGAACTGTTAGGTCCCTGGGCATTCAGTTTATCCAGTTCTTCAAGAGCACTTTTTTCAATATCTGACGGCATCTGTGCTTCTTTAATTTTGGTCAGATAATCCTTCTCTTTTTTATTTTCATCCTCATTGCCTTCATTTAATTCCTCCTGAATGGCCTTAAGCTGCTCTCTAAGTACGGATTCTCTGTAATATTTGTTGGCTTTCTCGGAGAACTTCTCTGAGATCTGCAGCTGCAGCTCTATGGCTTCCTTCTGTTTTAACAGATAATCCATAAACCGCAGACTTCTTTCTTTCAGGGATTCTATTTCAAGCAGTTCATATCTTTCTTCATTTGAAATAGACATATACTGACTTAAATATACCATAAGCCCATTTAAATCCCTGAACTCTTCCACAATACGGAAATACTGTTCCCCGCCCTGAAATTTCATACTGATTTCACGAATTACTTTCTTTAGATAGTCAAGCATCTCCTCCTGACTCTTGTAATCTAAGTCCATTTTATCCGGGAAGCTCTCATATCTTGCTAATATCAGGCCGCTTTCAATATTCAATTCCTTTACTTCTACCCGTTCGCTAATATGAACTGTAAGCTGAACACCGTTCTCTGTTTTCCGGGTACCGCTGACTGTAAAGATTACCCCCATCCGGTAAAAATCTTCTTCCTTTAAATCTTTTTGTCCGAAATTCTGCTTTAACGGCAGTGCAATGTTGGTACTATTCTCATCACTTAAATATTGCAGCTGCTCTTCTTCGGATGCTTTTATAAAAAACTTTGTTGTGACACCCGGCAATAAAACCATATTGGATACGGGAAAAACTATTCCCCTTTTATTATTCTCTGACATACTATCACCCTTTCCTTTAGTAAATGAATACTCGTTTATTTTAAACTATTAATAATTGCGAGACCCTTTATAAGTTATGCTTACAAAAATATCTCGCTGAAAACTTTTATTGTATTAATACCGCATTCTGTATGATTATAATCATCTCCTTTAATAGATCCGATCTTTCCTCTTCGCTCTTATGATTATCAGCCGCGATGGCTTTGACCGGATAGAAAATAATGGCCAGCAGATTATCATAACGGTAATTCTTAATAAGCTGCTTTTTCTTCATCTCTTCAATCAGGCTGTAAATATGGCAGACACCCTTTTTTCCTGAGCAGCTGTTAACCAAGGAGGGACAGTTGGAAAACTGCTCTACAAAGCTGAAGATTTCCTTATTTTGAATGATATAGTTGTAGTAACTTCTAATGAGTATCTCAATAAGCTGCTGCCCGTCCATCTTCAAGTCCACACAGCTAAGTAAATAATCAAAAATGTCTTCAGAATATTCATTATAAATATTCTGCAGCATGTCTTCTTTATTTTCATAATAGATATATACTGTTGCCGGTGAAACTCCAGCCATCTTCGCGATTTTTGAGATAGAAGCACCGTGGAAACCTTCCTCAAGAATGAGCTTGATTACCGCTTCTTTTATGCTTCTTTCTTTTTCATCATCTTTTTTTCTCATTGATATCACCCTTCGTGAATATCAAATCTTCGATTTGACATTCTTGAATCCGTAGTTAAAAAAACTGCTTTTTGTTTTTCAACTAACCACCGCTTCATATTGTTATAATAAACGAATATTCACTTATTGTCAATATTAATTTTTTAAAAAAGTGATTTGCCATAACAATTTAATTTTTGTTTCTCAAAACATTTCTTAAATATAATCTACTATCAATATCTTAAAACTCAAACATTAGATTTCAAAAAATATAAACTGCTCCCCTTTTCAAGAATACCCTTAATAACTTGAGAATTAATATATTAAGAAATCAATTTTTATTTATTTTCATATGATGAATTAACTTAATTAATCTGAAAGTTGTTTGAAGGATGAATGAAGAAGAAAGAGCGAAAATAATCAGTGAGGATTATGCAGACGGCATAGTTGAATACGCCATCAGTTCCCAGGAATATGCCCGATATGCAGGCGCGACCATTAATTTCATTAACAATAAATATGCAACTGTATATGTTCCGCCTTCAAGAATACCGGAAAAATTAATCGGCTCCATTGCCTATTCCGTAATCCCAAAGCTTTTTGCTCTGCTGGATGTTATAAGTCTTGAAGATATGGGGGTGGTGAGGCTTCAAAGCAGCCCTTTATCCCTGAAGGGAAGCGGAGTTCTCTTAGGTTTTGTTGATACCGGGATTGATTACCTCAACCCAATGTTTCAGAATGCTGACAAGACTACCAGAATACTTTCCATATGGGATCAAACAATTGTAAATATGCAGGCCTCTCCTGATATCTTTTATTATGGTACGGAATATACAAAAGATCAAATTAATGCCGCAATTCAAAGTGAAACACCTCTTAGTATTGTTCCAAGTATAGACGAAATCGGACACGGAACTACTCTGGCGGGACTTGCGGGAGGATATACGGATGCGACAGCCGATTTTTACGGGCCATCCTCATTATCAGAATATTTAATAGTTAAATTAAAGCCTGCAAAATTAAATGTAAAAACATATTTTGGTGTCCCCGATAACGTAGTATGCTACTCTGAAAATGACATAATGTTTGGAATAGCCTATTTGATGAATATGGCCAGAAAATTAAACCGCCCTATTGCTATCTGCATTGGGCTAGGCACTAATCAGGGGAGTCACGAAGGATTGGGGCCATTGAATGACCTCATCTCTAATTATTCGACCCAAGCCGGCAATGCTGTCATTATCGCAGCCGGTAATGAGGGCAATGCAGGACACCATTTCTTTGGAACAATTGATGAAGCTGTCGGCAGTGCTGTAGTAGAATTAAAGGTGGGCGAAAACGAAAATAACTTTTCTATAGAATTATGGGGGAATATCCCCGGCACCTATTCCATTGATATTATTTCTCCTTCCGGGGAATACATCCCCCGTATACCCGCACGTATAGGTGAATTCAGAAACATAAGATTTCTCTTTGATCAGACTATTATCTATGTAGATTATGTAATTGTGGAAGCACAGACAGGTGACGAACTAATTCTGATCCGCTTTCGAAACCCTGCTCCGGGAATATGGAAATTCAAAGTCTATGGCTCAAAAATAACCTCCGGCTTTCATTTATGGCTTCCCATTCGAGGGTTTATCTCTGATAAAACAGTCTTTGTGTCACCAAATCCACATACAACAATCACTGATCCGGGAAACAATCTGACCGCTATTACCGCCACAGCGTACAGCCCGATTAACCAAGCTCTGTTTTTGGAAGCCAGCCGGGGCTATACACGGTATGAACAAATTAATCCCGATTTAGCTGCACCCGGTGTAAATATCTATACACCTCTGCCTGGCGGACAGCATGGATTGGCTTCCGGTACCAGCCTTGCGGCTGCACTTATGACAGGTGTTTCGGCTTTGCTGCTTGAATGGGGAATTGTAAGAGGTTATGACCGCTCCATGGATACCTATCAGATTAAGAAATATTTAATACGCGGCGTAAAACGCAATCCTACCCTGACCTATCCTAATCGAGAATGGGGGTATGGCGCAATTGATATTTATGGTACTTTTGAAAGTTTAAGAGGTGAATAAATCATTTGTTATAAATATGGGCAAATTTCATTTTCTGTGACTCTTGCCCATATTTATATTACTCTAATCCTCCTAATACTTAATCTTTCAGAGAATAATCTGCCGCAATAAATCCTTCATATCGCTAATTGCGCTTATTGGATAAATCCGGTCCCTACGCACCTTCGCAAGCCATCCTCTACTGAATCATATAACCAATTGCAAAGACTGATATCCTCTTCTGTTGCATCATAAAAACTGTCTGCAACGCTTAAAGTATGCGGAGTTGTTCCTTTCTTGGAATCCAGTGAGTAGTCTGTTATAAAATAGTTATAGTTCTTATAATTTGCCGCTAATTTTTTCGCAGAATTAAGCATTTGTTCCGACCAAATATCTTTATACTCCGAATCATCCGTTTGAACTCCGTTCAATCTCCTTTGGAAATTAATGAGCAGGTTGTCATAAAGAGTGTTCGACTGTAAAAAAGTTATATTGGGATAGGCAGCGGCATCGTAGGACAATGCCTCAGTAATAATATCCGATTTGGGTTCATAGCCAAAGGTATTTTCAAAATCAGCGTCCCAGTAGGAATTAACAATGTCAGCCCATCTATCGGTCGTAATATAGGAACTGTCGGAATATTCAAAAATCTGAGTATTTGCTTCATGCTCAGCAATATATGGCGTCCAGAAAGCTGCACCGAAACCTCCCGCACTTTCACCGCATACGAATATTTTATCAGGTTGTGCTGCATTGTCAAAAAACCAGTTTAGGCACGCAAGGACATTTGTTCTGCCGTTGTGATGAGAAATATAAGTTATATCATTTTTTTGATATGTCACGGTATTGTCCCCTATATGAAAATCGCCGGTACTATAAGGAATATAGACAAAGTTCCAGTCATTGAACGGATTCCTTTTATTGTCGGCTTCCAGTATCCCGCCCATTGTGTTAAGCTTATAAAACGGAATATTTGCAAAGTAGGTAGGAGCCTCTCCACGCAGCATATTAGGAATGGTAATAGGTGTCGTGGTAGATGCTGCATTCCAATTCATCCCGCCACCTGAAAAGAAAATAATCCACTTATTGCTGGTTCCTCTTTTGGTCAGCAGGTAATACTCTGAACCATCTCCTGATGACACCGAACTGTCTAACGTAATCTTGTTCCATTTGTTTAATTCCGTTTTATAGAAGTCATTAATCTGAGTTGGCCTTTTGATAACGAAGATAAATAGTATTGCCGTTAGAATCAAAAAGAGTGCAATAATTATAGATAATATTATCAATATTCTTTTCAGGATTTTATTTTTGTTTTTCATAAATTTCACCGTTATCGTTTCATTCTAAATTAGTATTTTGAATTTGATTCTTCAACCCGTAACTGCTCATTCGTTTCATAGATATAAGTCACTGGCTCTTGACCTGGTTCAAAGGCTAAGCTAAAAGTGTTCGTTGTGTCATCGTACATTGAATACTTGGCACCTGATTGCTCGTTAATATTAGCGCTGCTAACTGTCTGCTTATCAAAATCGAAGAAATAAATTGAAGTGTCGGGTACTGTGCCTACAGTGGAGACGACCTCCTTTGTGTCATTTGTATCGATATCGTTAATTTGAGCAAAGCCGTCGATTTCCGTAATAATATACGGTATCTTTTCCTTTATCACAAGAAAGATTGTGGCGCCGTAACTCGCGCCGCACAGCTCATTTATTCTATAGACCGCATCTGTTTCAGTCAGTGTTGTTTTCGTTAAATCATAGCCAGTCTCGCCAAGTGAACATGATAATGCATATCGTATACCGGAAACTTCAATAAAGGAGTAAGTATAACCTTCAGGATTTTCTTCATTAAACTCTTTGGGAGTATATTCACCATATGAGACCATATCATCAATTTTTGCTGAACTAACAATACTTCCTATCTGACTATCGTTTAATAAACTTAGGGGCATATTAGAAAAATCCTGAGTAGAGAAATTTAATTGAATGGTGTCCGGTGTTGATGCAGTGTTTTGCGTACCTTGTTCTGAGGTAGTTTCGTCGACCGGAGTTGTAAGCTCAGCTTGTTTTTTGGCGCAAGCTGTACATATTAGTAACAGAAAAATAAGCATAAGAGCTGTTATGATTCTAAGATTTTTGGGGTTCCGTATTTTCATATGCCCTCCGTTTAGTTTATTATTGAGAATCATATGTCGCAATTCAGGATACAATTTCTGATGATGTTTAGCAGAGTAATAATCCAATAGCAATAAAATT
>JAEXGM010000095.1 GCA_023450835.1 Bacillota bacterium
AGCAGTACGCTAAGGGTTTAGGAGGATAGATTATAATATGGCAGATAAACGTGATTATTATGAAGTGCTGGGTGTGTCCAAAACTGCAGGTGATGATGAAATCAAGAAAGCTTACAGACAGCTTGCAAAGAAGTATCATCCTGATGCCAATCCGGGGGATAAAGAGGCAGAAATCAAATTCAAAGAAGCCTCAGAAGCATATGCTGTTTTAAGTGATGCGGATAAGAGAAGGCAGTATGACCAGTTCGGACATTCTGCTTTTGACGGCGGTGCCGGCGGAGCTGGCGGATTTGATTTTACCAACATGGATATGAGCGATATCTTCGGAGATATTTTCGGAGATTTATTTGGCGGCGGCAGAAGCAGAAGAGCCAGCAATGGTCCGATGAAAGGGCCTAATGTCCGTGCCGGTGTAAGAATTACCTTTGAAGAGGCAGTAACCGGGACAGATAAGGAATTGGATGTGAATTTAAAAGAAGAATGTACTACCTGTAACGGAACCGGAGCAAAGCCCGGAACCAGTACGGAGACCTGCAAGAAATGCGGCGGCAAGGGTCAGGTGGTATATACACAGCAGTCACTCTTTGGCATGGTCCGTAACGTACAGACCTGTCCGGATTGCGGCGGAAGCGGAAAAGTAATAAAGGATAAATGTACTGTTTGCTATGGAAGCGGCTATATAACCAGAAAAAAGAAGATACAGGTGTCTATTCCTGCCGGCATTGATAACGGACAGAGTATTCGAATCAGAGAAAAGGGAGAACCGGGCACTAACGGCGGAGAACGCGGAGACCTTTTAGTAGAAGTTACCGTATCACGTCACCCGATATTCCAGAGGCAGGAATATGACATCTTTTCAACGGCACCTATTTCCTATGCTAAGGCTACTTTGGGCGGAGATGTTAAGATCAGTACCGTGGATGGAGATGTATTGTATAATGTAAAGCCCGGAACACAGACAGATACCAAGGTAAGACTTCGTGGAAAAGGCGTTCCGACTCTGCGCAATAAGCAGGTCAGAGGCGATCACTATGTAACTCTCGTGGTGCAGGTTCCCACAAAGTTATCTGCGGAGCAGAAGGAACTGCTGCAGAAATTTGACGAGGCAATGGAAGGCAAAGCAGAAGCTGAAAGCCATGAACCGGATAAGGAAAAAAGTAAGAGAAAGCTTTTCGGTAAAGATAAATAGAGTTATGCGGTATGAAATGGCATAAAGGAAAAGTCAGGAGATAAGGTATGAAATGGGTAAAGCTTACGCTTAGGACCGTAACAGATGCAGTAGAGCTGATAAGTGACATGTTAATCGAATTAGGGATTGAAGGCATTGAAATCAAAGACAATGTGCCGATAACCGAAAGAGAAAAGAAAGAATTATTTATAGATATCCTTCCGGAACTTGATACAGAGAACAAGGAGGCATTTATCAGCTTTTATCTGGATGAACAGGATAATACGGATGAGGTCATTCATTCTGTAAAAGAAGGACTGAAAGACCTGTCTCAGTTTGTAGACACGGGTTCCGGTGATATTGAAATCTCCGTAACCGAGGATACGGATTGGATTAACAACTGGAAAGCCTATTTCAAGCCTTTTCGTTTGGAAGATAACATTGTAATAAAGCCTACCTGGGAAGAGCTTACGGATAAAAAAGAAGGGGATATTGTTATTGAACTGGACCCCGGAACAGCTTTTGGAACCGGTGCCCATGAGACTACTAAACTTTGTATTCTGGCGCTTAAAAAATATTTGACGCCTGATATGGAAGTACTGGATGTAGGCAGCGGCAGCGGTATACTGTCTATTATAGCGTCAAAGCTTGGTGCTAAGAGAGTTCTTGGTACTGACATTGACCCTCATGCTGTAGAAGCGTCCCGTGAAAATGTAGAGGTCAACAAACTGTCAGAAGAAAAGGTATCCTTTCTAAGCGGAGATATCATATCCGATGATACCTTGAAAGAAACAGTAGGCTTGGGGAAATACGATATAGCCGTAGCGAACATTCTGGCGGATATCATCATTCCTCTGTCCGGAAAAATTGGTGTACACTTAAAACCCGGCGGACTTTTTATCAGTTCCGGCATTATCAATACCAAGAAGGAACAGGTTCTGTCAGCTGTCATCTCCAATGGATTTGAAATATTGGCGGTAGAAGAAATGGGTGACTGGGTGTCTGTCATAGCCAAAAATAATTGAGAAAAGATAAGAAAGGTTAAGGCAGAATGCACCGTTTTTATATAGAAAACAAGCAAGTACAAGATGGTACTATCCATCTTACGGGAGAAGATGTCAACCATATAAAGAATGTCCTTCGAATGAGAACCGGGGAAAAAGCAATTCTTTGCAATCAGGAAGGAAAAGACTATTACTGCAGCGTACTTGACATACGCAGTGATATAGTGATATTCTCCATAGAAGAGGAAAAAATCAGTGATACCGAATTAAAGGGGAAAATCTTCCTCTTTCAAGGTCTGCCCAAAAAAGATAAAATGGAACTGATTATACAAAAGGCGGTAGAGCTTGGAGTATATGAAATTATTCCGGTAATGACAAGCAGGACCATTGTTAAGTTAGAAGATGCAAAAAAGGAACAGAAGAAACTGGAGAGATGGCAGGCCATATCCGTCAGTGCCGCAAAACAGTCAGGAAGAGGTATTATACCAAGGGTCACAGAAGTCTACAGCTTTAAAAAGGCCTTGGAATATGCAAAAATATTAGATAAGAAGTTGCTGCCCTATGAGAATGAAAAAGGAATTGCATTTACCCGGGAAGTAATTGATAAAATAAATCCGACAGATAGTATCGGAGTATTCATCGGTCCTGAGGGAGGCTTTGAGGAAAAAGAAGTACAGGAAGCAAGTCAGCACGGCTTTGTTCCGGTTACCTTGGGAAAGAGAATTTTAAGGACTGAGACCGCCGGACTTACAGCCCTTTCTCTCTTAATGTTTAAGATGGAAAGTGAGATTTGAGCAGAAAGCCTTGTCAGACGAAAAGAGGAAAGTCATGGAGATATATTTAGATAATGCAGCGACTACAAGACCTTATGATTCCGTCAGGAGTATCATAGCTGAAACTCTGGAGCTGGAATACGGAAACCCTTCCTCCATGCATGGAATGGGTGTAAAAGCCGAAAGGTATGTGAAAGAAGCGGCAGAAGTTATAGCAAAGAATCTAAAGGCTGATACCAAGGAGATAATCTTTACCTCCGGCGGAACAGAAAGCAATAATCTGGCCATTATAGGAACGGCGCTTGCACGAAAGAGAGCAGGTAACCATATCATTACAACAGTAATAGAGCATCCGTCGGTACATAATCCTTTGATATTCCTGGAGGAGAATGGCTACCGGGTAAGCTATATACCTGTAGATTCCCTGGGAAGAGTAAAGGAAGAGGAACTCCTTGATGCAGTATGTGAAGATACCATACTGGTTTCTCTTATGTATGTCAATAATGAGGTAGGTGCGGTACAGCCTATCAGCGAATTAAGCCGTAAGATTAAGAGTAAGAATCCTTCTGTTTATATTCATGCAGATGCCATACAGGGCTTTGGAAAATACCGTATATATCCGGCAAGAGAGGGAATTGACCTTCTGTCTGCCAGCGGGCACAAGATTCACGGGCCAAAGGGCATAGGGTTTTTGTATGTAAACAGTAAGGTTAAGATAAAACCTCTGATGTTTGGAGGGGGACAGCAAAAAGGAATGCGTTCCGGTACGGAAAATGTCCCGGGAATTGCAGGACTTGGACAAGCTGTGAAAGAAAGCTACACCGGTTTTGAGGATAGAATCAATAAGCTGTATGAAATAAAAGAGTATTTTATCTCTCTTCTTGGAGAAATAGAAGGTACTTATGTGAATTGTATCGGAGAGGACATCAGAAAAACCGCTCCTCATATTGTAAGTGTCAGCTTTGATGGAATTAAAAGCGAAGTACTGCTTCATGCTCTGGAGGATAAAGGAGTCTATGTTTCCGCAGGTTCAGCCTGTGCCTCCAACTACCCGGGACTCAGCGGAACTTTAAAAGCCGTAGGAATCCGCAAGGAACTTCTTGACTCTACCCTTCGGTTCAGCTTTTCTGCATTTACCACAAAGGATGAGATTGTACAGGCAGTAGAAAGTTTAAAGCAGCTGGTTCCTGCTCTGCGCAGATACAGCAGGCGATAGCCGGATAAATAGATGTAAAGCTTACAGGATATATGGAAGAACAAATATTAAATATAGATGTGAAAGAAAGAGGATGGCATGTACAAAGCATTTTTGATAAAATATGCAGAGATAGGCATAAAGGGTAAGAACAGATATATATTTGAAAATGCCTTAAGGGATCAGATAAAGAATGCACTGAAAGACCTTGGAAATTATCTGGTAACAAAGGAACAGGGAAGACTCTATATCGAATGCCCCGATGAGTATGACTATGATGAAACCGTGGAAGCTCTGAAGAGAGTTTTTGGAATAGCCTGGATATGTCCGGTCATGATAATAGATACCATAGACTGGGAGAAGCTTAAAACAGAAGTTGGAAATTATGTAGAGGAAAGATACCCTGACAGACATTTCACCTTTAAGATGGAGGCAAAACGTGCAGATAAGAGCTATCCCCTTACCACACCTGAGATGTGTATGGATATGGGCGGATATCTGCTGGACCGTTTTGAGGAACTGAAGGTAGATGTTCATAATCCTCAGGTTCGTATTATGGTGGAAGTCAGAACCCGTTCTTATGTGTATTCCGAAGTGATTGCAGGTCCTGGCGGCATGCCGGTAGGAACAAGCGGTAAAGCCATGCTTTTACTTTCCGGCGGAATAGACAGCCCTGTAGCCGGATACATGATATCCAAGAGAGGCGTTTCCATTGATGCGGTTTATTTTCATGCGCCTCCCTATACCAGTGAGCGCGCAAAACAGAAGGTCGTAGATCTGGCCAAGCTGATATCACGCTATACAGGCCCTATAAAGCTTCATGTAATTAATTTTACGGACATCCAGCTCTATATCTATGAGAAATGCCCTCATGAAGAGCTCACCATTATTATGAGACGTTATATGATGCGTATTGCACAGACCATTGCAGAGGAATCCGGCTGCCTTGGTTTAATAACAGGAGAGAGCATCGGTCAGGTTGCAAGCCAGACCCTTCACAGCCTGGCATCCACCAATGAAGTCTGCACTATGCCGGTATACCGTCCTTTAATTGCTTTTGACAAGCAGGATATTGTGGCTATTTCCGAGAAGATCAACACTTATGAGACATCCATTCTGCCCTATGAAGACTGCTGTACTATCTTTGTTGCCAAGCACCCTGTAACAAAGCCTAATTTAAAGGTAATCCGTCATTCTGAAAGACTATTGGAAGAAAAAATTGAAGAGCTGACCAAAACTGCATTGGAAACAAAAGAAGAAATTATGATTATGTAGTCTGGAAATGTGATAAGCATTATAATATATGATTAAATGTATCTTTAATAAAAGAAGATGAGAATCACTGGATTACGGATGAAGATGACAAGAAATTACATCTGCCCGTAATACAGTGATATTGCCCGTCGCTCATCATATTGCTATTTAAAGAGACGGTGGAGGTAAAGCTTTAGAGTACAAAAAAAGAGGATACAAATATGTATCCCCATTAAGTAACCTTTGGTCTTTCGTTATCCAATTTGCATTATTCAACGATGTAAGGGCTTAAGATACTAAGAATCTTTTCTACGCTCTCTTCGCTATGGATATTTAAATCAATGGGTTTGGATAAATCCAAACTGAAAATACCCATAATAGATTTAGCATCAATTACGTATCTTCCGGATACTAAATCAAAATCAGAATCAAACTTTGTTACATCATTTACAAAGGATTTAACCTTATCAATTGAATTAAGAGAGATTTTAACAGTTTTCATTGTAACTCCTCCTTTATTATAGATTTTGCTGAGATAATGTTTTGTTTATTTCAGAGTCAGTACCTTATCACCAAATGTATCACTACTTCTGGGTTGATATTTTTATCTGAGATAGGTTTTGTATATCTCTGAGATATTTAGTATCTCATTTACACATATATACTACAATTTCAGGTTTTAAAAGTCAATATACAAAGTAGATAAAAAAAAGCATGGACAAGGACACATTGCACGAAAGAACCGCTTGAATGGGGGTTTTGTGCCTGGTATGTCTGAAAACTCATACCATACGGAGCAGACCTAAAGGTTTTCTGAAGCTCTGAGCAATAGAAGGGATATAGATGGATATTCAGAACAATTGGAATTTTGATAATCGAACAGTAGCATTTCTCACATTGGGATGTAAAGTGAATTCTTATGAAACAGAAGGAATAAAGAAATTATTTGAAGAAGACGGTTTTCAGGTAGTGGAGTTCCATGACAGAGCGGATGTTTATGTCGTAAATACCTGTACCGTTACGAATATAGCGGACCGTAAATCCCGCCAGATGCTGCATAAAGCAAGAAAAATGAATGAGAATGCCATTGTAATGGCGGTTGGCTGTTACGCTCAGGCGGCGGGAGAACAATTAAAAGAAGATGAAGCCATTGATATAGTGGTAGGAAATAACAGAAAAAAAGATATCATAGAAATATTAAAAGCCTATGTTAATGACAATACTATAGATAGCATCATTGATGTTTCGGTGCCTTTAGAGTTTGAAGAATTTGAAATTCTTGATATTTCGGAGAAAACGAGAGCCTATATTAAGATTCAGGATGGCTGTAACCAGTTCTGCTCTTATTGCATCATACCCTATGCCAGGGGAAGAGTAAGAAGCAGAAAAGCAGAGTCAATTATGAAGGAAGCCGGGAATCTTGTGGAAAAAGGTTATAAAGAAGTAGTTCTTACCGGAATTCACCTTTCATCCTATGGAATCGATTTTGATAACAGTACTATCAGTGAAAATCACCACCTGCTTGAGCTGATAAAATGCCTTGACGGGCTGGAGGGACTGGAGAGAATAAGACTTGGATCACTGGAGCCGAGAATTATTACGGAAGACTTTGTAAGAGGGCTTAGCGAACTTCGAACATTTTGCCCTCATTTTCATTTATCTTTGCAAAGCGGCTGTGATGCAACTTTAATGAGGATGAACCGCAAATATACAACCCGGGATTATTATGAAAAATGCTGCCTGATTCGAAATTATTTCAAGAATCCGGCTATAACAACAGATGTTATCGTTGGTTTTCCGGGAGAAACAGAAGAGGAGTTCCAACAGACAAAAGAATTTCTCAGGAAAATCAATTTTTCTCAAATGCACATTTTTAAATTTTCTCCCAGGAAAGGTACCAAAGCCGCTCTTATGACAGATCAGGTGAAAGAGGAGAAAAAATCGGAGCGCAGTAATATTCTGATTTCCCTGGCGGAAGAAATGTCAAATGAGTACAGAGCGCTTTTTATCGGGAACACAGAGAAACTTTTAGTAGAAGAAGAAATTGAAATAGACGGTATAAAGTATCAGGTCGGTCATAATGAAAGGTATTTGAAACTGGCAGTAAAAGCAGAAGAAAACCTTGCAAATAAAATACTTTTTATAACAGTGAAGGAAGTTCTTAACAAAGAAATGATGATTTGTGAAAGTATGGATTGAAATTTGCTCCATTTTATATTAATATATAGTTAAATACATTGTGCGAAACAGTATCAGCAAAGGATGTGAAGTTATGCAGGAGATAGATAATACACAGTTTTTTAAGGTTCAAAAGGAGAATGAGATATCCGTGCGAGAGATAATATCTACCGTATATACAGCCATGACGGAGAAGGGCTATAATCCGGTAAATCAAATAGTGGGATATATCATGTCCGGAGACCCTACCTACATAACAAACCATAAGGGCGCCAGAAGTTTGATTATGAAGGTAGAACGTGATGAGATTCTGGAACAATTACTGAACGATTATATTGACCGAAATCTGAAATAAATATCGGAAGTCCGTATTTTTATGAATGAAGTAAGGTGAGTTTTGTTTTTATGTAGCAGGAATACCAGGATTTTGGTATTCACGAAAGGAGTTATTATACGGATTTTTGGTATAATAGAATTTATACTGTATGAGAATTATGGGATTGGATTATGGCTCTGTGACAGTAGGAGTCGCAATCAGTGATGAGCTGTTAATTACAGCACAAGGTATTGAAACAATTAACCGCAAGCAGGAAAATAAGTTAAGACAGACTTTAGCCAGGATAGAAGAATTAATTAAGGAATACAATGTTGACCGTATTGTATTAGGATATCCCAAGAATATGAACAATACGATTGGAGAACGGGCCGTTAAATCGGAAGAATTCAAAGAAATGCTTGAGAGAAGAACCGGACTTCCTGTAATACTGTGGGATGAGAGACTTACCACGGCAGCAGCCAGTCAGACCTTAATATTAGGCAATGTCAGAAGGGAAGACAGAAAAGCGGTTGTAGACAAATTAGCTGCTGTGCTGATACTTCAAGGCTATTTGGATTATTTGAGCAATATGGCCAAATTTAATTTACCGTCGGAGCAGTAGGGAAAGTTGGAAGACATTTTTTCTACGCAAGATTGAGTCTGCGAACCCCCGGCCCAATCTTGAGGCGCGTTGGAAAGGCATGGGTGTTAGGATGGAAGAACAGAAGAATCAAGTGACCTTTATTACGGAAGATAATGAAGAAGTTACATTTCAAGTGATTGAACAGACAAAATTGAACGGATATACTTATTTACTTGTTACCGATTCACAGGGTGAAGGGGATGACGGAGTAGCATATATTTTGAAAGATACGTCAGCTGAAGGAGATGAATCTTCTTTATACACACTTGTCGAAGAGGAAGAAGAGCTGAATCTGATAGCGGATATTTTCGAAGAGCTGTTAGAGGATATTGAATTCGAATCTTAATTGAAAAGATTTAAAGAGTGAAATACGTTATACAAAATGCTGACAGCAGCATTTATTCAGTAAAAAAAATAAAAAGATAGAAAATGTAATGAAATGAAAACGATATATAGGTGCAAATATTTAGTTAGATTATAGGTTTTCAGCGATATTATTACTTATCATGGAAGCGGAAAGGTGATTGGAAATGCCTGATAAAAAAGATCGGTTTAAAATGCTGTTAAAAGAAAAGGGCCTTAAGGTTACCACGCAGCGAGTTGATATTTTGGAAGCTTTGGAATTAAGGCCGGATAAGCATTTAACAGCTGAAGAAATTTACGAAATTGTAAAAGAAAAGAATCCCGATATTGGATTAGCAACAGTATACAGAACAATACAGTTATTAGCCGAGTTAAACCTGATTGACAAATTAAATTTAGGAGATGGCTTTGTCCGATATGAAATCGGAAATATGGATGAAGAAAAGAAAGCCCATCATCACCATCATCTGATTTGTTTAGGCTGTGGAAATGTACTGACATTTCAGGGAGATTTGTTAGATACCCTGGAAGGACAGATACAAAAGACCATGGGGTTTGAAGTAGTTGATCACGAGGTGAAGATGTACGGTTATTGTAAAGATTGTGCAGCTGAAAGAGGAAAGGAGTAAACCTGAAAATAAAATCTAATTAAATACTCTGTGCACTTTAAATATAATGGACTTTATTACATAATTAACCATTGGAGGTGCATTGTTTGAAAGAAGAAAATACAAATAAAAAGGGAGTCAAAGTCATCCCTTTAGGCGGTCTGGAACAAATTGGAATGAATATTACTGCCTTTGAATATGAGGACAGTATTATTGTAGTAGATTGCGGGTTATCATTTCCCGAGGATGACATGCTTGGAATTGATTTGGTAATACCGGATGTTACTTATTTAAAAGACAACATAAGCAAGGTAAAAGGGTTTGTAATAACACACGGACACGAAGATCACATCGGATCATTACCCTACGTATTAAAGGATGTTAACGTACCAATTTATGCAACCAAGCTTACAATCGGCATTATTGAAAATAAATTAAAAGAGCATAATCTGTTAAAGTCAACAAAGAGAAAAGTTATTAAATATGGACAGTCTATTAATCTTGGTTGTTTTCGTATAGAATTTATCCGTACGAATCACAGTATTGCAGATGCAGCATCCCTTGCAATTTTTACACCGGCAGGTATTATTGTTCATACCGGTGACTTTAAGGTAGATTATACACCGGTATTCGGAAGTACTATTGATTTGCCTCGTTTTGCAGAGCTTGGCAAAAAAGGCGTTTTAGCGCTTATGTGTGAAAGTACCAATGTTGAGAGACCAGGTTATACCATGTCTGAACGGACAGTAGGTAAAACCTTTGACAATATTTTTGCGGAGAATTCCAAAAACCGTATCATTGTAGCAACTTTTGCTTCCAACGTAGACCGTATCCAGCAGATTGTAAATTCTGCTGAAAAGTACGACCGAAAGGTAGTTGTTGAAGGAAGAAGCATGGTAAATATCATTGCCACCGCTTCAGAGCTTGGCTATATCACCATACCAAATAATCTGCTGATTGATATTGAACAGATGAAAAATTATCCCGATGAAAGGATTGTATTAATTACGACCGGAAGTCAGGGAGAAGTAATGGCGGCACTTCCCAGGATGGCAGCCTCCATTCATAAGAAAGTATCTATTAAACCGGGAGATACTGTAATATTCAGTTCTACACCGATTCCGGGCAATGAAAAATCGGTATTTAAGGTAATTAATGATTTATCCATGAAAGGCGCTAAGGTAATCTTTCAGGATACCCATGTATCCGGTCATGCCTGCCAGGAAGAAATCAAGTTAATCTATGCTCTTACCAAACCGAAGTATGCAATACCTATTCACGGTGAATACAGGCATTTGATTAAGCATAAGGAACTGGCTCAGACCATGGGAGTTCCCAAAGATAATGTCTTTGTTATATCCTCCGGTGATGTATTGGAATTATCCGAGGAGAAGGCAGGCGTTGTTGGCAAGGTACCCGCACAGGGAATCTTTGTAGACGGTCTTGGTGTCGGAGATGTTGGAAATATCGTTCTTCGCGACAGACAGCATCTGTCTGAGAATGGGTTGTTAATTGTAGTTGTTACTCTTGAGAAATATACCAATCAGGTTCTGGCAGGCCCCGATATCGTATCCAGAGGATTTGTTTACGTCAGGGAATCTGAGAATCTTATGGATGAAGCCAGAAATGTTGTCAGTGATGCTTTGGAAAAATGCCTGAGCAAAAATACAACAGACTGGGGCAAGATGAAGAACGAAATAAAAGATTCTTTAAGCGATTACTTATGGAAAAAGACAAAACGTAATCCTATGATACTTCCCATTATCATGGAAGTAAACTAAGAAATCTGAAGGAAAGTAAGTTGTAAATCGGCAGACTTCCAGTGTTGTCATACAGCTTATTGAATAAAGGAGACAGTTTGTATGGCAGCAAGATCAACCTCTTCGCGTGTAGCATTAAAGGTTATAAGCACGATTTTGAAGATTCTCTTAAATATATTATTTTATTCCATTGTAATCGTACTTTTGGTTAAAATAAGCGGTGTAGCTCATGATTTCGGGTATCAGGTCTTTGGTAAGGTAACAGCTTCGGAAGCACCCGGTCACGATACCACCATAGAGATTGATAAAGGGGAATCCACAATGAATATCGCCAGCAAACTGGAGTTAAATGGCGTCATCGTTAATAAATATTCCTTTTTCCTGAAAGCTAAGCTAAAGAAATATAATCTTATGCCCGGAACTTATAATTTAAATACTTCCATGACCTATGATGAAATATTTGATATATTAACAGTGCCCAGTGCTGATGAAAGTCAGGATGCAAAGGATACAGACGGCTCAAAGGACTCTGGCGGAAGTGGTTCCACCGGAAATGATTCCGTCGAAAATAATTCCACCGGAACCAAAGATGCCGCCGGAACCGGCGATCAGGGTGCAGGGCAGTAATATAAATGAACACTAGTGAGTTTAAGTTAATAATGTATTAGTGAAAAAATGGAACGGGGAGACCTGGGATTCCGTAAACAAAGAATGATTATAAGAGGCTGTCTTTATTTATGATTCTAAATCATTGATGAAGTACAGCCTTTTTATTGGTCTAAGATTGGAGTACCTATGATAGTAGATGAACGTATAACAGCATACATTAATGCCTTAAGCAGTGAACTTCCTCCTTATCTGAGCATACTGGAAAAAGAGGCGCGAAGAGAAGAAGTGCCTATCATAAAAAAGGAAACCCAGTCTCTTCTCCAGTTTCTAATAGCCATGAGAAAACCGGTGCATATTCTTGAGGTAGGGACAGCAGTAGGATTTTCGGCGCTCTTTATGAGTGAATGTATGCCGGAGAATTGTGATATCACCACTATTGAGAAGGTAGAGATGCGTCTGGTGAAAGCCAGAGTGAATTTAAAAAGCACAAAAAAGGCGGACAGGATACGCTTAATTGAAGGGGATGCGCTGGATGTGCTGAAAGACCTGGCGGAAAAGGAACCTGAGCGTTATGACTTTATCTTTATGGATGCCGCCAAAGCGCAATATATGAATTATCTTCCGGAGGTACTAAAGCTTCTGACCGGAGGCGGCCTGCTGGTAACGGATAATGTATTACAGGATGGTACCGTAGCCCAGTCCAGATATGGCGTCACCAGAAGAGACCGGACAATCCATACGAGAATGAGAGAATATCTGTATACCCTTACCCATTCAGACGTACTGAAAACAACAGTTCTGTCTGTTGGAGACGGAGTTACATTAAGCATAAAAGAATAAAAGAACTGATTAGATAGTACAAGGCAGTCAATGCAGCTGAATAACTGATAACAGCTGTATCCACAGAAGGAAAGGTTAGGATAAACATATGTTAATGGAGGATTTAGGATATAAAAAACCGGAATTGCTGATTCCTGCAAGTAATCTGGAAGTATTGAAGATAGCGGTACTCTATGGTGCCGATGCAGTTTATATTGGAGGAGAGATGTATGGACTTCGTGCCAAAGCAAAAAACTTCTCAGGAGAAGATATGAAAGAGGGGATAGAATTTGCCCATTCCCATGGCAGAAAGGTATACGTAACTGCCAATATTACCGCACATAATGAAGATCTTACAGGTATTGAGAAATATTTTGAAGAATTAAAGGAAATGAAACCGGATGCCGTAATTATATCGGACCCGGGAGTGTTTGAGATTGCGAAGGAAGTTATGCCGGATATGGAGCTTCATATCAGCACCCAGGCTAACAATGTCAATTATGCCACTTACCGTTTCTGGCACCGCCTGGGAGCCAAACGTGTGGTATCCGCAAGAGAACTATCCCTTGAAGAAATTAAGGGCATCAGAGATAATATTCCGGAGGATTTACAGATAGAGACCTTTGTGCATGGCGCCATGTGCATGGCCCATTCGGGGAGATGCCTTCTCAGCAATTATTTTACTGGAAGGGACGCCAACAGAGGTGCCTGTACCCATCCCTGCCGCTGGAAGTATTATCTGGTAGAAGAGACCAGGCCGGGTGAATATCTTCCGGTAGAAGAGAATGAGAGAGGAACCTATATCTTTAATTCCAAAGACCTGTGTATGATAGAATATATTCCGCAGTTAGTGGATGCCGGAATTGACAGCTTTAAGGTGGAAGGCAGAATGAAAACTGCCCTTTATGTTGCTTCCGTAGCCAGAACCTACCGAAGAGCAATTGATGATTTCTTTGAAAATCCTGCTCTTTATGAAAAGAACATTGCCTATTATAAAGAAGAAATTTCAAAATGTACCTACCGTCAGTTTACAACCGGATTCTTTTTTGGAAAGCCCGATTCCGATGCACAAATATATGATAATAACACTTATGTTAAGGAATACACTTACCTTGGGATTATAGGCAGGAAGAACCAGGAGGGATATTACCGCCTGGAACAGAGGAATAAGTTCTCTGTCGGGGATGAAATCGAAGTCATGAAACCGGATGGACGGAATCTTATGCTTACGGTAAAGGGTATCCGTGATGAAGAAGGAAATGAAATGGAAAGCTGTCCTCATCCGAAACAGGTGATATTCGTAGATTTGGGAGAAGGACTGGAAGAGAACGATATATTAAGAAGAAAAGAATAAAAAGCACAAAAGGACCCGCTCGTCAAAAGGTTAGTCTTTCACAAAGGGACGGCAATTTGTACAAAGCAGAAAGACTTATGCGCTGGTTCCAAGGCGCATTCGTTCTTTCTGTTTTGTTCAAATTGCCTGTGCATGTACTGATACAGGGCATTTGCCGGGCAAATCATAGAATAAATAACAAAGAATAAGAAGGCAGATACACAGACTTACAGGGGGAAAGCATAATGAATCAGAATTACAACAGAACCATAAAAGCCTGCTTTGCAGGATATATTGTACAGGCCATTGTAAACAACTTTGCACCTCTTCTTTTTATAACCTTGCAGACAAGCTACTCCATCTCATTAAGCCGCATTACCCTGTTGGTAACCTTTAACTTTGGCCTGCAGTTACTTGTGGACTTATTGTCCGCCGGATTTATTGACAAAATTGGTTACCGTGCTTCTGCTGTAGCAGCCCACGTGCTGTCGGCAGCGGGACTTATATTATTAACGGTGCTGCCGGAAATGTTGTCTGACCCATTTATCGGACTTTTGATTGCTGTCATGGTATATGCGGTAGGCGGAGGTCTTCTGGAGGTTTTAATAAGCCCCATTGTTGTAGCATGCCCTACGGATAACAAGGAGAAAGCCATGAGCATCCTGCATTCCTTCTATTGCTGGGGGCAGGTAGGAGTCGTACTGCTTTCAACTTTGTTTTTCCGGTTGGCAGGTATTCAACATTGGAAGGTGCTTGCCATCCTTTGGGCAATAATTCCGATATTAAATGGAATTATTTTTCTAAAGGTTCCGATAGCCCCTTTGATTTCGGAAGAAAATGAAGAATTAAGCTTTAAAAAGCTTATGGGAAACAAAATGTTTTGGCTTTTAATGCTTTTTATGGTATGTGCAGGAGCAAGTGAGCAGTCTGTAAGTCAATGGGCATCCGCCTTTGCAGAGCGGGGCTTATTAGTCAGTAAGACCGTGGGGGATCTGGCAGGCCCTATGATGTTCGCTGCAATGATGGGAATATCAAGAGTCTTCTATGGAAAATATGGTGAAAAAATAAATCTGAAGCGATTTATGCTATATAGCAGCATTCTCTGTATGCTGTCTTACCTGGTAATTTCCCTGTCTCCCTTTCCGGTGCTGGGACTTGTCGGCTGTGGATTATGCGGCCTTTCCGTAGGCATCCTATGGCCGGGTACCTTTAGCATGGCTGCTCTGTCAATCAGAGGCGGAGGTACCGCTATGTTTGCTTTTCTTGCACTTGCAGGAGACCTGGGATGCTCTGTCGGCCCTACTCTGGTCGGAAGTGTTTCCTC
>JAEXGM010000119.1 GCA_023450835.1 Bacillota bacterium
AAAATAAAACGTATCGGTGCTTTAATAGCCGTAGTACTTTTACTGTCCTTATATGGCGTTAGTTTCTACGCAGGGCTTACAGCATCTCCCAACTCAAAGGGACTTCTTATGGCCAGTATATACTCTACCATCATGATTCCTATTATGCTATACGTGTATATGTTTGTTTACAAACTGCTGAAAAGACATGGTGAGGAAGAGGCCAAAAAGAGAAAAGAAAACCAATAGAAACATGCGCCTATTCCTGGGCCTCCTTTTTGATCCGTTCCTGGTATTCCTTCAGATTTTTTTCATATCCCTGCTCGGATAGGTGATAAAAGGTGCGTCCCTGATATTCATCGGGAAGATATTGCTGTTTCACATAATGATTCTTATAGGAATGAGCATACTTATAATCCAGCCCATGTCCCAACTTTTCCGCTCCTTTATAGTGAGCATCCATAAGGTGGGGCGGTATGGCAGGAGTATGCTCGTTTTTTACTGCTTCCATGGCTGCATCAATTGCCATTATGGCAGAATTACTCTTAGGTGCGCAGGCCACATAAGCTGCTGCCTGAGCCAATACGATTCTCGCTTCCGGCATGCCCAACCTTTCTACTGCTTCTGCCGCTGCATTTGCGACCACAAGAGCATTGGGGTCTGCGTTGGAAACATCCTCCGAAGCACAAATCACAATACGTCTTGCAATGAAAGATATACTCTCTCCTGCATAAAGCATTCTGGCAAGGTAATAGATAGCGGCATCCGCATCCGACCCTCTCATGCTCTTTATAAAAGCTGAGATTGTATCATAATGATTGTCTCCGGTCTTATCATATCGTATAGCCCTCTTTTGCACACAATCCTGGGCTACTTCAAGTGTAATGTGAACCTTGCCGTCAGCTGAACGCTCTGTGGTAAGGATGCCAAGTTCAATGGCATTTAAAGCAGTTCTTGCATCGCCGCCTGCAATATCGGAAAGAAAGTCCAGTGCCTCTTCTTCAATGTCTCCATTATAATTCCCCATTCCTCTTTCCTTGTCATAGACAGCTCTTCGTATCAGCTCACTGATATCCTTTTTCTCCAACGACTTTAATTCAAAAATAGAAGACCTGGAAATAAGCGCTCCATTAACCTCAAAATAAGGATTCTCCGTAGTTGCTCCAATTAAAACAATGGTTCCGTCCTCCACAAAAGGCAGGAGATAATCCTGCTGCCCTTTATTAAAACGGTGAATCTCGTCCACAAACAGTATGGTTCTCTTTCCATACATGCCCATATTATCTTTTGCCTGGGCAATCACTTCTTCCATATCCTTTTTGCCGGCTACCGTAGCATTCAATTGAAGAAAAGCTGCGCTGGTGGTACCCGCAATTACCTTAGCAAGGGTAGTCTTCCCCGTTCCCGGCGGACCATAAAAAATAATAGAGCTGATCTTATCCGCCTTAATCGCCCGGTATAACAACTTGTCCTTCCCGATAATATGCTCCTGCCCCACAACTTCATCCAACGTCCTCGGACGCAGCCTGTTAGCCAGTGGTGCCTCCTTCTCCTTATTTGCTTCTCTCATATATTCAAATAAATCCATAGTCCACTCCGTTTCTGCTGCACTGCCAAATACGCCGCAATACATGTAAATACAAACCTCTGTTCTTCTATTCATTTTATAGAATATTTTATCTTACGTCAACTCTAATAAATCTTGTTCATTACAATTTTTAGCAGAATATAGCTCGGTGGAAAGCAAATATCAGACAACAAAAAATCCCAGTCTATCAGATATAAATCTTCTGACAGACTGAGATCTTTAATTTTTAAACTATATACTTCATTTAAGCAGAGGCGAAACTAAGGTAATATAAATTCCTGTAAGAATTGCTGTGGTAATAACCCCGCAGATATTTGCACTTAAAGCATATTCCAGAATAAAGCTCATTTTGTTTATCTTAGAAACTTCCTTTTGTGCGACCTTTGCTGTGGTTGGAACACAGGATACACCTGCTATTCCAACTACCGGATTAAAGTTCTTTCCCGAAATCAGATATACTATATATCCTCCAATAATCCCTCCAATTCCTGAAAGAAGAAGCGCAAGCATACCAAGCAATAATAATACAAGAATCTTAGGATTCATTATTGTCTGGGCATCACACAGTACTCCCAGAATTAACCCAAGGAAAAAGGTCGCCATATACAAAAAGCCCTGTTCAATTAATTTAGTATATTGGGGAATTCCAGACTCCCTGATTGCTATCCCAAGAAAAAAGCTGATAAATAATGGTGCCGCTACAGGAAACAACAGGCAAAATACCGCATTTGCAATAACTGCAAAGATTAATTTATCCTTGGAAGGTATATTAGCTGCGCTTTTATTTTTTGTAATGATTACATTCCCTCTGAGTTTTTTGGGTATTAATAAACGAATCAGGAAAGGATAACCACCATAAGTCAAGCTTAAATACAGGTATGCCACAATAGTAATTGGAACAAATAAATCCGGTGCCAGCTTCAAGGAAGCAAATAATACCATCGGACCATCAGCACCTCCTATTATAGACACCGCGGCAGATGCGCCGGGACTCAGTCCCAGGAGCCTTGCCACCGGATAAGTGGCTACTGTTCCAAGCTCCGCACACATGGCAATGAACATGCCAATAAACGGATGAGAAAGCACCATACCCACATCACAAATAATTCCAATCCCCATAAATACGAGACAGGCTATCAAGCCATTGCTGAAAGTAAAAGTATAGATAGGCTGTAAGAAATCGATCTGCATCACGTTCATTAAGCCATTCGTATCCGTTGTCATGGGAGAGATAAAAAGATTACTTAAATCTCCCGATGCTTTTACAATTAAGACGCCTGCATTAATTGCCGACATGCCAAATCCCATAGGAATCATAATAAGTGGTTCCAAGACACGTTTAGCTCCCAGATAAACCAATAAAAAGCCAAGAAATATGAGGAGTATTCTGGCGATCACAATAGCAGGTTCCTGCTGAAACATGGAGCCTATCCCCTGAAATAATTCAAAAATATTGATAACAAGCACCTGTCTTTCTATTTACGATTACAACAAATTTGATTGTTATATAGCCTTCTTTTCATTTTTGGAAAAATGTCTGATAGAATTCATTAGCAGCTTCATAAAAACTGAAATACACATTGCCATAGCGAAACCCAAACCAAATACCTCAAAAGGAATATAAAATAAATCACTCATATTATTACCTCCAATCCATAATCCTGCAAATTACATCCATAGCTCCTGCCGGTTCAACCCTAATACATTAATTGCCCACACTCTTTATAAATAAAGGCATACCTTGCAGATATACATTTTTATCATCATGTATACAGCAGGGTATGCAAAGGTTTCTCTCTATTCTTTTACACTAGGTGCGAAATCAGGGTATGCCTGGCTGCCATGCTCACCAATATCAAGTCCTTGAATTTCCTCTTCCTGGCTAACACGCAGACCAAGAGTTGCCTTAATGATAAGCCAAACTATAGAGGTTGCTGCAACAACAAAGGCGCCAACAACTACAATTCCTAAAAGTTGTGTGCCAAGAAGCTTAAATCCGCCCCCATAGAATAGCCCATTCCCCGTTGAGGCTCCGGTAATTCCATCTTTTGCAAATAGTCCCACGCAGATCGTACCGAAAACACCATTAACCAAGTGTACGGAAAGCGCGCCGACCGGGTCATCCACTTTAATCTTATCAAAGAACAATACGGCAAATACCACAATAACTCCGGCAATTGCTCCTATAAGCAAAGAAGCAGGCACACTGACAAAGGCGCAGGGTGCTGTGATAGCAACTAATCCTGCCAGCAGACCATTAATACTCATACCAAGATCAGGTTTCCCAATTACAATCCAGGAAGTAGCTGTAGCTGTAAGAACGGCTACAATACCAGCCGTATTGGTAGTAACGACGATATGAGAAATAGAAGTTGGGTCTGCTGCCATGGTGGAGCCGGGATTGAACCCAAACCATCCAAGCCAGAGTACAATTGCACCAATTGTAGCCAGTGACATATTGTGTCCCGGAATAGTATTCGCTTTACCATTTGTGTACTTTCCGATTCTTGGCCCAAGTATAATTGCACCGGTCAAAGCTGCCCATCCTCCTACACTGTGAACGACTGTTGAACCGGCAAAATCCCAGAATCCAAGTCCTGAAAGCCAGCCGCCGCCCCAAATCCAGTGCCCTACGATTGGATATATTACTAATGTAAGAGCAAAAGAAAATACAATAAAAGAAATGTACTTAATTCTTTCTGCTACTGCTCCGGAAACAATCGTAGCAGCAGTTCCGCAGAATACAAGCTGGAAGAAAAACTTTGCCCAAAGAGGTACTCCCGTCCAGGATATTGCAGAATATACACCTGAATAGGCATCTCCGGTAGCCGGTGAGTTATCCGCTCCTCCTACGAAAAATAAGCCTTTCAATCCAATAAAACCATTGCCGTCGCCAAACATGAGACCCCATCCCAGCAGAAGGAACCCTAAGGATGAGACAGCAAATACAATAAAATTTTTGGATAGAATGTTGACTGCATTTTTAGATCTTGCAAATCCACTTTCAACAGATGCGAATCCAAGATTCATAAAAAATACCAAAAATGCTGTAATTAAAACCCAGACTGTGTCCAATCCTACTTTCAAATCTCCTATCTCCATACTAAACTTCCTTTCCCATTGCGATTTTATTTATACTCACTTCTATATGAAAGACTTTTCTTTCATAAGAATTGTATATCTCTGCTAAATCTTCCGGTACAAAATGATAAAAAAAGAGAGTCAAGGATTGCATCCCTGACTCCATTGCCCAGATAGTCTGAAATATTGAGTAATTCTCCACCGGAAATAAAAAAAGGTCAAAGCTCAAAGGCTTTGACCACATTGTCACTGATATTTATTAGAATGAAATTATTATACCACACTAATTTTTGATTACAATACTTTTTTAATAAATATAACAATTTTATTAATATTTTCTAAATTCTTTCGTTTTTTGCGGTTTAATTTTATCAATATTAAAATACTTGTACATAAAATCAGTTTAAGGAAAAGTCTATTTATATTCATTTTGAGAATAAATAAATATCTGCTTTTGCTATAGATTTCACTATTTTGTTTTATATAGCCTTATGATATAATAGATAAAAATACTGCTTAGGAGGACATCATGACACTGCCCAAAGACCCGTTTATACTGTTAAGTTACGTCAACACCCAATTGAGAGATACATTCAAGAACTTAGCAGAATTATGCGAAACACTGGAAATTAACGAGCAGGATTTAAAAGACAAGTTAAATATCATTCACTACGAATATATTTCCGAACTCAATCAATTCAGATAAGGAGAGGGCAATGAACGAAAGTTTCCGAACGGTATACCGTTACGCCACCGGCGAAGTATCCGTTAAAAAATCCCGATTTATTGCTTCCATCTACCCGATATCTTCTGAAGAAGAAGCCCTCCGGTATATTGATCAGATAAGAAAAGAACATCCTGCTGCCAGACACAACTGTTATGCCTATGTAATCGGCCGCAAGAATGAATTGAAACGCTTAAGCGATGATGGGGAACCCGCTAAAACTGCCGGGCTGCCCATCATGGATTTACTTATACAGGAAAATCTTCATAACGTACTTGTTGTTGTTACACGTTATTTTGGCGGCACACTGCTTGGTACCGGCGGCCTGGTTCACGCCTATCAAAGTGCGGCGAAAGAAGGCCTTCTCAATGCTGTAATCATCGAAAAGTTACCGGGAATAAAATCAGAACTGCAGATTGATTATACCTTAACAGGAAAACTAAAGTATACCATTGCTCAAATGGGCATCTTTTTACTAAAGGAAGACTATCTGGATAAAGTAACTCTCTCTCTTTTAATACCTGAAAATATCTTTGCCGATTTTCAGCAAAGCCTTGTGGAATTTACTGCCGGCAAACTTAATCTATCTGCGGATGAAACCCTTTTTTATGCTGTGGTAAATGGAGAAATCATTACTTTTGGCGATAATTAAGAAAGGAACTATATCCAAACCAGTTTCATGTTTGGAATAGTTCCTTTCTTAATTGTTTCCCTTAGTTTATTTATTATTCTATTATCCGGCATTACGTTCCATTTGTTTCCCTCGGTAAAACTATTGCATACATTCTGTAACTAAGTCATCTACAATTTCTAACATTGTAATAAGTGTAACATCATTTTTCCAGAGCTTATGTATCATATCCTTCACTACTTCCTTTGATTCGGAAATAGGTTCCGAATACTCTACTAAAAGATGATCCCTCATATGCTGGAATATTTTAATTCCATAAAGCACTTCCTCATTCCGACTTCCCCTGCTTTCCTCTACTAAATAATAGTCAAAAATCAGTTCCTGCTCATTTTCCAGCATTATCTTCTTTGTTCCTTCTAAGAATAATTTTTCCATTGCCCCTCCAAAATATCTGAAAATTATAAAATAATACTGCAATAATAGAAATAATAAACTATGGCTATTATAACTTTAACACAATACAAAAGAAAGCTATTATTTTCGGATTATTCATATTTTTAACTTATAAAGTAGTCAAATTTCACATATTGTAAATTTTTGTTTAAATAACTATGTTCTACAACAGGTTTTGTGATGTTTTTAACATTTTTTGAGTTTTTTCTGGTGCTACACTTTGTAGCATATGTGCATAAATACTTGGATTATACCATATAAAACCACTTCCTTTGTATATACTTAACATATTCTAAAGAAGATGATATAATATTCCTAGTATTGTATAGTCAGGAAATGTGCGCCAATAATGAGATAGGTCAGCACAAAGCAGAAAGACTCTGCGCTGGTTCCAAGGCGCATTCGTTCTTTCTACTTTGTGCAAATTGCCTGTAGACATATTGAAACAGGGATTTTTGACGTTCATATCATAGTATGATGAAAGTAAGAAAACCTTTATATAAAGGCTTTGCAATAGGCGCATATGCCATAAGTAACAAAATATTTCTTTATTTTGCAGGCTGTATTTGATATAATAACGAGATAGTAGGAAAAAACATAAAGCATTTTTTCCTACACAAATTTGTGCTGGCGCCCAAATTTGCAGTGCGTTGGCAATATGGAGATTAACAGGAAAAAACATAAAACGTTTTTTCCTACACAAATTTGTGCCGACGCCCAAATTGCGGTGCGTTGGCGGCATGGAAATTAGCAGGAAAAATATAAAGCATTTTTCTGCACAAATTTGTGCTGACATTAACGGTGTTGGCAGCATGGAGGTTTAATATGAATTTTAGTAAGAAGGGAACCGCCAAAAAACAGCAGCTTATCAGATCTGCTTCCAGGAAGATTTCAACAAAGATAAGTGTAACCGCATTCAGGTTGATTCTGGTAGGCTTGGTTTCTATCATAATTATTGGCTCCTATCTGGGCTTCGGCGTTCTAAAGGGACTTGCCGACAGCGCTCCCAGTGTAGATCAGATTAATTTGGCTCCAAAAGGTTTTACTACCAATATATATGATAAAGATGGAAATTTAATTGATACTTTAATTGGCGCAGAATCGAATCGTGTATATGTTACGATAGATAAAATACCCACGGTTCTGCAGAATTGCTTCATCAGTATCGAGGACGAGCGTTTTTACCAGCATAACGGAATAGATATGCAGGGTATCTTCAGGGCATTTCTTATCGGCGTCAAAACAGGCGATTTTGACCAGGGTGCCAGCACTATTACCCAGCAGTTGATAAAGAATCAGGTATTTAACGGCGGTGCTGAGGACAATTTTATGGATCGTGCTGTCCGTAAGATTCAAGAGCAATATTTAGCAATCCAGCTGGAACAAAAACTGAGTAAAGATCAGATACTGGAATACTATATGAACACTATTAATCTGGGTGCCGGAACTTATGGCGTACAGACGGCTTCCAAGCGTTACTTTGATAAAGATGTGGCTGACCTTACCTTATCCGAGGCGGCAGTTATTGCTGCAATCGCCCAGTCACCTACCAATATGAATCCTATTTCTCATCCGGAGAACAATTCTCAGAGACGTATGATGATTCTTGACAATATGAAACGTCTGAATAAATGTACGGAAGAAGAGTATAAGGAAGCAGTAGCCGATGATGTATATACCCGTATTCAGGCTATAAACGAAGAGCAGGTTGAGACCTCTTCCTATAACAGTTATTTTGTTGACGAACTAATTGAACAGGTTATTGCTGATTTACAGGAAGAGAAAGGTTACACCTATACTCAGGCCAGCAACGCCCTCTACAGCGGCGGACTAAACATCTATACTACTTTAGATTCCAAGGTCCAGTCCGTACTTGACGATGTTTATACCGATGAAAGTTACTTCCCCAAAATGGGTACCGATTCTTTCTGGGAACTGACCTATGCTCTTTCTATCGAGAAAAAGAGCGGGAAAACAGTACATTATCACACCAATGATCTATTAGCTTACGGACATTTGACCACCGCATATTTTTCTTCCAAAGATAAAGCTCAGAAGCTGATCGATGACTTCAAGGCTGCAAAGGTAGAGGCCGGTGATACTATTCTCGGTGAAAAAAACAGTCTTATCATTCAGCCTCAATCTTCCATGGTCATCATGGATCAGCATACCGGATATGTTGTGGGACTGATAGGCGGACGAGGCGAGAAGACCGGAAACCGTACCTTAAACCGTGCTACGAATACTACCAGACAGCCCGGCTCCACCTTTAAGGTCCTCTCAACCTACCTGCCTGCCCTTGACTCAGCGGGCATGACTCTGGCGACCGTAGTAGATGATGCGCCTTATAAATATCCCGGCACAGATAAGTATGTTAACAACTGGTATGGTGAGAATTATGAAGGATTAACTACTCTTAGAAAAGCCATCACCAGGTCAATGAATGTCGTTACTGTTAAAACCCTGGAAAAAGTAACTCCGAAAGTTGGTTTTGACTACTTACAGAAGCTAGGTTTCACTACGCTTGTAGACAACATGACCTCCGACAACGGCAAAACTTATTCCGATATTAATCTTTCCCTTGCATTAGGCGGTATTACGAAAGGTGTTTCCAATCTTGAGCTGACAGCCGCTTATGCTGCTATTGCCAATGACGGTGTATATTCCAAGCCAATATTCTATACTAAGATATTAGACCATGACAACAAGGTATTATTGAAAAATAAAACCACCGTCCGTCAGGTCATGATGGAATCCACGGCCTTCCTCTTAACCAGCGCCATGGAGGACGTTGTAAAGAAAGGTACCGGAACTTTAGTTAAATTCCAGAACCTTAACATGCCAATTGCAGGCAAGACCGGAACAACTTCTGATGAAAATGACTTATGGTTTGCAGGCTTTACACCTTATTACACCGCCTGCATCTGGTCTGGTTTTGATAACAACAAAACTCAGACTAACACAAGCTATCAAAAGATTATCTGGCGGGATGTTATGGAGAAGATTCATAAGGAATACAATCTTGAATCGGTTCCCTTCACCATACCGGATTCCATTGTTCAACGTACTATCTGCACACAGAGCGGCAAGCTGGCAGTGGAAGGTCTTTGTGATAAATACGAAGGCGGTTCTACCGTAGCCACCGAATACTTTGCAAAAAATACAGAGCCTACAGAAAAATGTGATGTTCATGTAAAAGTTCCTATCTGTACAATCTCAGGTGATATTGCAAATGATTTCTGCCCCAAAGCAACAGTTGTTGAAAAAGTATTACTGGTCAAAGAGGAAACCGCTAAGACAAAGGATACGCCTTATATCCTGCCAAAAGACACCTGTACTATACACAACGCTAAAAACTCCGGGCTTCAGAATCTTATTCCTCCGCCTGGAACTACAACCACTCCAAGTACAACCCCTCCAGTGGCTACACCACCGGCTGATACAGGCAATACCGGTGGAGTAAACAATGGAGCAAATACCGGAAACGGTACCGGCGGCAATGGTACGGATGAAGATACCACTGACTCAGAATTTGATTACGATTACGGAAATTAGATAACTTCAAATTAATAGAAATAGCAGGTGCCAATTGTTCTTACAATTGGCACCTGCTATTTCTAGCGTTCTGCTTATACCTGATTATCCATGCATCCTTTTACACAAGCTTTATCTTATCAATATCCCATATGCACACCTAATTATACAGCCCTTAACAAATTCATCTTGCTTAAGTTCGCATATAAGTTGCACATTTTATAGCTCTTATCTTACACAAGCTTTTAGGCACATAAATCTATAAGTCTTATCCAGCACAAACCATATATCTTCGTGATTTATTCTTTCATCTTAGGTTCAAATATCAGTGACGCAATATAACTGAATATCAATGCCCCTGCAATCCCCGCTGATGTGGCTGTCAGACCACCCTTAAATATTCCTAAAAACCCATCTTTATCTATTCCATCCTTTATTCCCTGAAAAAGAGAATTACCAAAACCGCACAGCGGAACTGTTGCTCCCGCACCCGCCCACTTTGCAAAGGGTTCATAGATTCCGACAGAGCCTAACACTGCTCCCAGACAAACCAGAATAACCATTATACGTCCCGGCATGAGTTTCGTATTGTCCATAAATATCTGTACAATAACACAAATTGCTCCTCCAATTAAAAAAGCTTTCAAATAGTCCATAGGAATCCTTTCTACAACCTCACTTAAGCCCATAAACCCTACTTAAGATTGTTAATCTTATATCGTTTTTTCTTTGATGTAAAACACTTTTATAACCCTTCAATTACTACTGCGTGTGCAATACCCGGAACCGGATTGCCTTCATTAAAGCTGACGGTAGAAAGCAAAGCTCCGGTAGGAATAAAGAGAACTCTCTTCCACTCCCGCCTTCGAAGTTTTGGCAGTATATAACCTGTTAATGTGATAGCGCTGCAGCCGCAGCCGCTTCCTCCTGAATGGGTATCCTGCGTTTCCTTATCAAACATCTCAATGCCGCAGTCCATATGGTTTTTAGAGATATCAAAACCATCCTGTTTCAGAAGGTCAATTAAAATATCTTTCCCGATGTATCCCAAATCACCGGTAATAATCCTGTCATAGTATTCCGGCTTTACTCCAAGATCATTAAAATTAGCAGAAATGGTCTTATAGGCAGAGGGTGCCATACAAGCTCCCATATTCATGGAATCTTTTATGCCATAATCTACAATACGTCCTATTGTGACGCCCTTTACACAAATGGGTGCCTCAAACTCCAGCTGTTCTTTGCTTCTCTTATCCTCTTTATCTATAATAACAGCTCCGCTTCCGGTCACTGTCCAGCTGGTTGCTAAGGGTCTCTGGCTTCCATATGCCAGAGGAAAACGAAACTGTTTCTCGGCTCCCGCGAAATGGCTGGAGGTAATTGCCATAACCTTATCAGAAAATCCTCCGTCTACCAAAACGGAGCCGACTGCAATGGATTCTCCCATGGTGGAACAAGCTCCGTAAACTCCAAATAAAGGAATCTCAAGCTCCATAATACCAAAGGAAGTAGCAATTAACTGTCCCAGCAAATCACCGCCTACCATATAACGGATATCTGTATTCTTCAGCCCGGCATGCTCTATTACAAGGTCCGCTGCTCTCCGCATCATCCTGCTTTCTGCTTCTTCCCAGGTCTTTCCGCCAAACATGGGGTCTTCCTCTATCTGGTCAAAATGTTTTCCAAGAGGTCCTTCCCCTTCTTTCTTACCCGCAACCGAGGAACCTGCTATGATATAAGGCGGATTAGCAAATACAATACTTTGCTTCCCGCACATTCTGCTATTCTCCATAAATACCTCCAATCTAATTCAAACTAGTTCACATATCACTCACGCCATTCCAACACACTTCAAGTTTGCGCCGAGGATTTCGCAGGCATAAACTTGTATATGAATTATGCTTTTCCAATAATTCATACAACACCCATGCCTTCTCCAACGCGCCTCAAGTTTGCGCCGAAGATTTCGCAGGCATAAACTTGTGTATGAATTATGCCTTTCAATAATTCATACAACGCCCATTTTCATTAGTATATAGTAGATAACCCCCAAGACCCAGGAGGAAAATACGCCATATAATATAACAGGCCCTGCAATGGTAAATATCTTGCACCCGATACCAAAAACCTGTCCTTCTTTCTTAAACTCAACCGCCGGAGCAGCAACGGAATTGGCAAATCCCGTAATTGGTACGACTGTTCCCGCACCTGCAAATTTTGCAAGTTTAGGATATAAATTTAATCCGGTAAAAAGTACTGCTAAAAAGATTAGGGATAACGCCGTATAACCCGATGCCTGGTCTTTGTTGCACCCTAAGCTTGTATAATAGTTGTTAAAAGCTTGCCCGATAACACAAATACCTCCTCCCACCCAGAAAGCATTAATAATATTAATAATCTTGTTATGGGTAGGTGTCTTTTCTTTTACGTATTGGTTGTATTTTTCGGCTTTTTTGTTTTTATCCTGCTCTTTCACCACATCGGCGGCGGTGACCTTCTTTTTATTATCCATCTTAAGAACCTCCTTACGCTAGAATACCTGTCTAACTACTTTATATTTTTCTATAAAACCGCTAAATTTATTCTTTACTTTTTATAATGGATAAAAAGCTGAAATAAGGCCCCTGCTCCTTTTCCCAGTGCGAGAAATAATACAATAATGGGAATACCCATTCTGAGTTTTAAGCGGTGTATCATAATCGGATAAATCTGAATAACCTCTTCCAGTGCAACAGACAGACAGCCCACAAAGCAGCCCATAAACAGCCCGAATATTATAAGACCTGCCGTTCCAAGAGTAATAGGAATCTTAAACAGGTCCAGAATATTTCCAAAGGCAGCACCTAACACAACGATATCTTCATAGAGAAGTATTCTCTTGGCCGTATCCGTTCGTATGGCAAGCCTTGTAAGAACGCCGACAATGGTAATAAAGGCTACTGTTCCGGCTGCAATTAATACTCCTGCCGTCAGCCCTAAAAGACTGAGGAAGACATATCTAATGAACATCTATGGATTTCCCCTCTCTCGAACTGTTCTCAATTAGTGTGTCATCCATATCGGATTCATAAAGGCGCAGCTGCACCTGCATTGGTGTAGGATCCTTTCCGACCTTTAGCTTACTGAAATGATTGAAAAAGATGACTATACCCAAGGGCAATCCTACGGCATAGGATATTTCAAGCACCGATGCTTTTGCCTCTTTTGTACCGAGTACGGATTTATATATAATCTCAAATATAGTGGATACATTTGCATCTTCATTAAAAGTCATAATGGTAAAAGCCCCTCCGAAAAACACGATACAGCACACAAACGCTACTTTGAAATATTCCCAAAGCTTTTTTTCCTTTGCCGCAGGCTCATACTGTATGATAAAATCAGCTTCTCCAAGATTTATAATATCTATATCCGGATATAGCCGATGGATAAGCTCCATTAGCTTTAATACAGAGAAGATATAGTCTTTCTTTTTATCTTCCTTTATAATAAAAACCACCTGCTGGTAAAGTTCCTGCGCTATTTTATTCTCCGGCGAATAAAGCTTTGCCACATCTTTTAAACGGATTACCTTGTGGTGTAACAGATTACTTTTTTCAATCTTTATATACAGGCGTGTATTCTTCACTTAGCACCTTCCCCTTTATATCATTCCTAACATCAGCGGTTTCTACGTATTCCCTTTCGTATACAAATGTTCCTTTGTGGACATTCTTTTCTGTACTCTGTGCAAAATATGCTATTACAATGCCTGCTGCAATCAGTAAGAGCAGAGCGGCAAATATCCACAAACTTTTTTGTTTAAGTGCCATTATCTTTTCCTCATCTTTCGAAATTACTGTAAATAAAAAACAGCATCTCTTTTTCAGCGATGCTGTTTTCTACGATTTTCTTTGAATTAACTTGTAGATTTTTCTATTTACTCTGATATTATCTGTTTACTCCTGCTTTCTATACTGGTAATGTCATCCAGTTCAAGACATCTTTTCTCTCATTTTCATAAGTATCTTCTTTTCCAGCCGTGATACCTGCACTTGGGATATTCCCATTTCTTTTGCAATATCCGTCTGGGTTCTATTCATAAAGTATCGAAGCCTGATTAATTCCTGGTCCTTTTCGTCCAGTGATGCTATTGTTTCCTTCAATGCAAGCTTGTCAATCATATTTTCGCTCTCATCATTTGTCTGTTCTAATTTATCAATAAGAAAAATGGCATTTCCATCTCCCTGATAAATAGTTTTGTATAAAGATTCTACCTCTGCTCCTGATTCCAAAGCCATTAACACTTCTTCTTTTGCCAGATTAAGTTCCTTGCTGATCTCTTCCAGCGTTGGTTCTCTGCCATATAGCGTCCCCAGCTTTTCTCTGGTGATGCGTATTTTCCCGGCTGTTTCCTTCATGGAGCGGCTGACCTTAATGGCACCGTCATCTCTTAAAAATCTCTTGATTTCTCCCATTATCATAGGTACTGCATAAGTGGAGAACTTTACCTCATAGGACATATCAAATTTATCGATAGCTTTTATCAGTCCTATGCTTCCTATCTGAAATAAATCTTCTGTTTCATGGCCCCTTGACATAAACCTTCTTACAATACTCCACACCAATCCTATATTCTCCGTTATTACTCTATCTCTTGCCTCTTTGTCACCTGCTTGCGATAAACGGATTAATTCGATTGTATCCACTGTTTCACTTCCTTCCTGACGTCTTTTTTATCAGGATAACCGCCATGGGTGCCCTTGCACCTTAATGGATTTTCTTCTTCATTTTAACAATTGTGCCCTTGCCTATTTCTGACTCTACTTCCAAACCATCCATAAAGGCCTCCATAAAAGAAAATCCCATACCGGATCTTTCTTCCTCCGGCTTTGTCGTAAAAAGCGGCACCATAGCTTGTTTGATATCCTTTATGCCCTTGCCCTGATCATGGACCTCTACATAGACCTCATGCTCAAATATCCTGCATACTACCACAACTTTCCCTTTTGTTCCTTCATAGCCATGAATAATTGCATTGGTCACAGCTTCTGATACAGCAGTCTTGATATCGGAAATTTCCTCCAGTGTAGGGTCCAGCTTCGCTACAAAGCTTGCTACTACGGACCTTGCAAAGCTTTCATTCTCAGATCTGCTGTCAAATTCTAATAACATTTCGTTGGTATCCATACTTATCCTCCTGTTCAAATCCCTTTCCCCGATTAAACCTCCGCGAAAATATTTGTTCGCCGGCGTTTGTATTGTTCGCCGACAATTATATTGTCCGCCAGTGAGCAATGTGTGCCAAATCAAAAGTGGATAATTTATATTATCTGGCTTTGGCAACGGCCTCTTCTATGGAATCGAATTTCGGAACTATCCGATACAGCCCGGACATTCTGAATATTCTGTCTAGATTGCGGTTAATTCCCGTTACAAAAATCTTCCCCCCGGAAAGTGTAAGCCTCTTGTAACGCCCCATTATGACTCCGATACCGGAACTGTCCATAAAATCTGTTCCGGAAAAGTCAAATACAATACTTTTTATCTGCCCTCTGTCAAGCAGCTTGTCCGACTGTTCCCTGATAGACAGTGTATTGTGATGGTCTAAATCCTGCTTCACCTCAATAATGAGACATCTATCCTTTATATGATATTCCGCAGCCTCCTTTCCGCTTGTACTGCTTGTCTTCTTTAAGGGTTCTTTTTTTTCCATGCATACCTCTTTTCCGGATAAACACCATACGCTTTTTGAAATAAAACTTTACCCGTTCCATTTTTATTCTCTGCGAAACCTTATCCTTTTTGCCTGATTTATAGATGCAAAATCCAAAAGTTTACGTTTACATATTTTAACATATATTTTTGATTTCGTCTATATGAGAAAAGACAATTCCAACTAATTTTTGGAATTGTCTTCTCTTTTGACTCATTATTTGATTAACTTATGCTTTTTTCTTTATTGAATACTCGCCAAACGCTCCTTAGCATCACTTACACGCCAGGAATCCGGGAATTTATCAACTACAAGATTATAATACTTCTTTGCATTTTCATAATCACCAAGCTGGTGATAACTTCTGGCAATAAAGTATACCGCATCAACATTGGTATCGTCCAGCTCATAAGCACTCAATAGATTCTTTAAGGCATCATCATATTTTCTTGAAGAATACTGGTCATGACCTTTTTCGTAGAGCGCTGCCGAAGCGTTACTTCCCACCGCCTGCTTAATCTCATTGTACAGATCCAGTGCCTGAGGTTTATCAAATTTATCGCTTTGAATCTTGGCCAGTTCATTGGCAACAGAAAGGTAATCAATATTTCCTGCATTCCCCTGCAATTCACTGACATAGAGGGACGCTGTCTTAAACAACTGGTCGTAGATTGAGTCATCTACCTGACTGCCCTTTAATTCCTCAATCTGCTTATTCAAATCCGCTATGGCCGCATCCTGAGTATCTTTATCCTTCTGGAGGGAATTGTACTTCTGTTCCCATTCGTTTACAGCAGCACTGCTATCATTCATCTTGATATTATATTCATTCTGATATTTCTCTTTGGCATTTGGAAGAACTAAAAACATTGCTCCCAGGATACCTACCACTATACCGATGATTAGATTTACAAAAGGCCATATATTGGGCTTATCTTCCTTATAAGGCGCATGAGAGAAGGCAATCGGTTCTGTTCTGACCTTACGCTCTTCTTTTCCTTCGGGCTTTCCCTCTTCTTCCGATGTATTCATAATAGAATTAATTTCCTTCAAATAGCGAAGGGTCGTAGTATTGGATACATCAATCTTACTTGCCTTTGTCAGATTCTTTAGTGCTTTCTCCATCTCCCCTGTCTTCATATACAAAAGCGCAAGTAATTGAAGGGCTTTGACAAAATGAGGGTTTAAGCTGGTTACTTTCTTTAACTGTATAATAGCCAGGTCTTCATTTCCCTGTTTGGCTGACAAAAGGGCGGCATTATATCTCTTGGTAGTCTGATTCAGGTTCTCAAGCCTTGTAGGATTAGCCTGTACCAACTCCATGTAACGGTCTGCATCATTGCTCTCCTGCTGAAAGTGCTTGCTGATGACCCACTCACTCAAAGCGGCCACAGACTCACCCATCTCATAGTAGATTAGCCCTAAGAGATTTCTGGCCTCAGTATTTCTTTTATTTAATTCCAGGCTTTTCTTAAGCAGAACGGCAGCTCCGGATAAATCTCTCACCTTTGACTTCGCAAGCCCTTCATTGTAATACCTGTTTGATATCATATTGACTTTCTTATAAACAGTGATATCTTCACCGCAGTGTTCACAGCGGTTATTCTTACTCTGTATGCTCTTGTTACATGCCGGACATATCATGTTTTTTCCCCGCCACTATCCCGAACAATGTTCATTGAATCAAAAGTGGAATTGCTTCCCGTGGCTTCCTTTCCTTTAATTTCTATCCTTGATTTCCTTCAGCATTGTTTTAATAATATCTGTTATATCTGACAAGTCATTGCTGTGAATCACTTCCTCCGCCTGGTCAACCTCAAGGCTTGGCTGGAACTTTGCGATTTCTTCATCAAAATTAATCATATTAGCCCCTTTCATTCCGTAGTTGAAAAACTGTCTTTTGTTTTTTCAACCTAATCCTCCATGTGAAGCGCTTTGCAGGCTGCTGTCAACCTGCAGCGTACTTAAGGTCAGGCACAAAGTTTATTTTCCATCTGTGCACCATAGTATACATACAAATCAAAACGTTAAAAAACATTCTCCTGTTTTACTTATCCATTAACAATATCTTACCCATAATATGGCTAAAAATCAAGTATATTTATATAATAAAAATTGTATTAATGTGACAGTTCAGCCTTACTTTCCACAAGACAATTCAACAGCCAAGTACAGATGATTTCTGATTTCATTCAGGCATTTTCCGTTGAAGAGATGCGTATGACACTTAAATGGCAGCAGTTATGACTAGGTCAAATTACGCCATGTTTGAGCGCACAGTGTTACATAGCCAATAACTTTGATGCGAGTTTGGCGTAATTTGACCTTCCAGGAATAACTGCTGCCATTTTAGTGGAATTCGCATCTCTGAACCGGAAAATGAATGAATGAAATCAGAAATCATCGTCCGTTCTTCAATCATCTTATATCCCATATTACCCTAAATTGCCACATATTATTTCAGAGTTTTAAGACGCTCCTCCACCTGTTCCATAAGCTGCGTATACTTCGCAAGCTTTTCCTTCTCTTCCAGAATCTTTGCTTCCGGAGCCTTACTTACAAACTTCTCATTGGATAACATTCCGGTAACGCGGTTTAATTCGCCTTTAAGACGTTCCTTCTCCTGGGTCAATCTTTCGATTTCCTTCTCGATATCCACAAGCTCTGCAAAAGGCATATAGATAACTGCTTCCGGTATAAGAGCTGTAACTGCATCAGATGGAATTCCATCTGTATTCTTCTGAATCCTAACTTCTGAGGCAAAGGCAAGTGTTGCGAAGAAAGCCTTGCTGTTCTCAAAAATCTCAGTGATTCTGCTGCTCTCTGTGACAATAATAACAGAAGCTTTCTTTGACGGAGGAACGTTCATGCCGGTACGAACGGTACGAATACCCTTTACGGCTGCTTTGATTAATTCTACCGCCTCTTCCTCCTGAGTGTATGCATAGTTCTCATCATATACAGGCCAGTCGGATATCATAATGGATACATCTTCTCCGTCTTTTCCTTCTGCTTCTTTCAAGGTGCAGTAGATTTCTTCCGTGATGAAAGGCATGTAGGGATGCAGCAGCTTTAAGGAGGTTATAAGCACCTGCTTTAAAGTATGAATTGCAGCACTCTTTGTCCCATCGGTATCACTGTAAAGTCTGGGTTTTACCATCTCTATATACCAGTCGCAGAATTCCTCCCAGATAAAATCATATATCTTCTGAACCGCGATACCAAGCTCGAAGTTCTCCATATTTTCGGTTACTTCTTTTACTAAAGTATTGCATTTGGAAAGTATCCATTTATCAGCCTGAGTCAGGTGGATTTCTCCTTTTCCTTCGCTTTCGGCCTTTTCCAGATTCATCATAATGAAGCGGGAAGCATTCCATACCTTATTTGCAAAGTTTCTGCTGGCTTCTACTCTTTCCAGATAAAAACGCATATCATTTCCGGGAGCATTTCCGGTAATCAGAGTAAGACGCAGAGCATCTGCACCGTATTTATCAATAATTTCAAGAGGGTCAATACCATTTCCCAAGGACTTGCTCATCTTTCTGCCAAGGGAGTCTCTTACCAGACCATGGATAAGCACCTTCTTAAACGGAGCCTTTCCCGTATACTCATAACCGGAAAATACCATACGAATTACCCAGAAGAAGATGATATCGTAGCCTGTTACCAATACATCCGTAGGGTAGAAATAATCAAGGTCGTCGGTATTCTTTGGCCAGCCAAGGGTTGAAAAAGGCCAGAGAGCGGAACTAAACCAGGTATCCAGAGTATCCTCATCCTGCTTAAAGTGGGTATGGCCGCATTTCGGGCATACATCCGGCATTTCTCTTGCTACAACTACCTCACCGCATTCATTGCAATAGTAGGCAGGTATTCTGTGTCCCCACCAAAGCTGTCTGGAAATACACCAGTCTCTGATGTTATCCGTCCAGTTAAAATATATCTTATCAAAACGCTCCGGCACAAAAGCTATCTCACCGCTCTTTACAGCCTCTACTGCGGGTTTGATAAGTTCATCCATCTTAACGAACCACTGCTGTTTAATCAGGGGTTCTACTGTTGTATTACATCTATCGTGGATACCGACATTATGAGTATGCTCTTCCACTTTCTTTAGAAGGCCCATTTCCTCCAGCTCTTTTACCATGAGCTTTCTGGCAGCATAACGGTCCATACCGGTGAATTTGCCGCCTTTTTCGTTGATAGTGGCGTCATCGTTCATAATATTAATCTGTTCCAGGCCATGTCTCTTACCAACTTCAAAATCGTTAGGGTCATGTGCGGGCGTTATTTTAACTACACCTGTTCCGAATTCCTTATCAACATAGGTATCCGCAATAATAGGTATTTCTTTATTTAAGAAGGGCAGGATGACGTTCTTTCCAACCAGAGCCTTATAACGTTCATCTTCCGGATGTACTGCTACCGCAACATCTCCCAGCATGGTCTCCGGTCTGGTGGTGGCAACTTCTAAAAATTCCTCTGTTCCTGCTATAGGGTAGAGAATATGCCAGAAATGACCTGCCTGCTCCTCATGTTCAACCTCAGCATCGGAGATACTGGTCTTACATACCGGACACCAGTTAATAATACGGGAACCCTTATAAATCAAGCCTTTTTCGTAAAGTCTTAAAAATACCTCTTCTACTGCCTCAGAACACCCCTCATCCATAGTAAAGCGCTCTCTGTCCCAATCACAGGAAGAGCCCATCTTCTTTAACTGACTGATGATACGTCCGCCGTACTCCTCTTTCCACTGCCAGGCTCTCTCTAAAAAGCCCTCTCTGCCAAGGTCCTTCTTATCTATTCCTTCTTTTTTTAACTGCTCGATGATTTTTACTTCCGTTGCAATGCTGGCGTGGTCGGTTCCCGGCTGCCAGAGCGCGTTGAATCCCTGCATTCTCTTAAATCTGGTAAGGATATCCTGCATGGTATTATCCAGAGCATGTCCCATATGAAGCTGTCCTGTAATATTTGGGGGAGGCATTACGATAGTGAAGGGTTTCTTCGATCTATCCACTTCTGCCTTAAAATATTTTTTATTTATCCACTTGGAATAGAGTCTATCCTCAATGTCCACGGGATTATAGGTTTTTTCCAGTTCCTTTTTCATTTTGACCTCTTTCCTGAATACGTAGTTGAAAAAACTGCTTTTTTGTTTTTTTCAACCGATTTCTCCTGTGATTTTACTGATTCTTAATATTTTCGTTTAAGCTGCTCCTTATTAGTTTCAGACAATAAAAAAAGTTCCCCGCCAAAAAAGGACGAAGAACCGTGGTACCACCTTTATTTACAGCAAAACTCAAGCTGCCTTTTCCTCTGTAACGGGATTACCCGGTATCTCCTACTCTTCTTCAAAGACACAGTTTGGGAGCTACCTTCAATAAGCAGTAAGTAAAACAGTCTTTCAGCCCGTGAACTGTCCTCTCTGGTACACTTACCTATCTAATCCTCTCCGTCATAACAATTTTCATTATTCGGTTATTCAAACAACTATGAATATCATATGAAAACTTTGTCTATATGTCAAGAGCGATTCCTTTCTTTTTTAGAAGCTCTGCCACATATATCTTGTTATCTTCATTTTCCCTTGTAAATTTTTCTATTTCTTCTATGCATTTGTCTTTCAGGGTGCTGTTCTGATCTATCTGTTCCTTTACCTTCTGCCTTCTCTCAATAAGAGCTGCATTTACCTTTTCCATCTCTGCCGGAGTAAGAAGCGCTTCCAACTGGTGTATCCATATTTTTGCATCGGCAACTCTGGCTTCTTTCAAACGGGCAACCAATTCCTTGTTATAATATTCCAGCTGGTCTTTGCTAAGTTTATATTGATTCTCGTCTTCTTTTTCTTTTTTATATTGTTCCCACATAAACTCAAGCTTAGCCTGACTGTCTACCAGATATTTAGCGTAACAATAATCCAGCGCATTGGTGTTGTTGACATATTTGATGCGGACTTTATTTAATAACAGAATAGCCCGATTTAATTTCTTCTCGGTTTCCGCCATTTCTTTTTTGTTTTCCTTGGACCGCAGGAATATATAAGCCGCCGCCGCTGCGTCCATGGCAATGGTCAGCATAAAGGGCAGCTGCATATTGGCACCAGCCTTCCGATTTATCCATATGAACACCAGGAACAACAGTACAGAAAGTACACAAGTGGTAATTCCTATCGTACTAAGAGTCTTCTGGTTCGATTCCACCTCCAGCATTTGGTGGTGAAGAGCAGTTTTTTCACTTTCTAAATACTTAAAGTCATTTTGAATATTGACACTGTATTCTTCCCAGTATTTCATCTTCTTTAAATCTCTCGGCACGCTCTCTTCGAACTTTGCCATGTTCAGATAATGGGTATCCTTAATCTTTCTGATACCTTTTTTATACCTTTCCCTGTCTTTTGACAAGGTAATTATCTTTCTGGCCAGGTCATTTACCAATTCCCTGTCTTCGCGGTTAAGGCCTTCGATTTTCTGAATATCACTAATGTAAGCTGTGACCGCCTGGAATTCTGCCTTTAATTCCTGGGCCTGAAGTGTGCTTTCCACAACCTGGTCACAACTTTCTTCAATGAAGCCTCGCTTTAAAGTCCGATAGTCCGCTTCCGTCAACTGGGCAGTAAGCCCGGCCGGCACCGAAAGATTCCCTTCCGTACTTAAATTGTCCTTACCTTTATTTTTACGCTTCCAAAACGCCATTCATGTTCTCCTCTGTGTTTGCGCTGCTCAAATTTCCGACCGGTATTCTCTTTTATAACTCTCTATCAATTCATTTACTTCCTGCATAAACTCAACCAATTTACCGTTACTCTTAAGTTCCTTTAGGGCTTCAAGTTTCTGATATTCGATGGAAGAGTTATACTGCATCATACTATTTTGAATCTCTTTTTTAATATCCTCAATATAAGCTTCCTCGATTCCTTCCTCACTCTGAAGGGTATACGCCTCTTCACTGAGAATCCGGCAAAGAAAATACTGCCTTTTAGATTCTTCCTCTCCCGTCATGTCATAAGCCCGCTTGAAATGCTTCGCCGCTTCCTTGTAGCCCTCGGTATAAAGCCTGCAGATACCCAGATTATGCCACATCCTCCCGACTTCTTCTTTTACAACGGCTTTCATAACATCTCCGGCTAAAAGAGTTTCATAAATCATACCGGCTTCATAGTATCTGCCATAGGATAGAAAAGATTCTGCCCTTTTCATTGCCAATTCAGAAGGAGATACATTCTTTCTCTCTCTCTGCCTTGTCAGAAACTCCCTTACCTCATCCTGGGTATAGAAACTACCGCCTGAGAGGAGAACATCAGCAGCTTCTATTAATGCGTCATATCCGGAGAAATCTTTCTTTATTTCTCTTATCCCAGCCGCTTTTTCTCTCAGCTGTAATTCCTGCTCCAGCCAAATCAAAAAATTCTCATCATATAATTCATCGGTTAAAAGAAAAAAATTATGATAGATATAATAAAAAAGTTCTTCTGCCGTAAAAATGCCGGTACCGGTTACTAGAAAGCGGTAAGGAAGCTTTGCCTTATTTTCTTCACATACTAATAGTATTCCCATAAAATAGTCATGCCCCTTCCTATAGCTTTATTTCTCTCTCCCAGCTCAGTCCCAGAGAAGGAATTATCTGTCCGAAGCCTTTATCCCTTATATGTACAAGGGCTGTCTTACTATCCTTAAAGGATACTGAAATTTCAATCCTCGTGGTCTTGTCAGGTCTGACTTCCAGTCCGTCCAGAGCCATTTCGTGGTATTCTTTCTTTAGGGTAAATAAGTCCTTTACCAGTATTGTAAGCCTGTTATCCTCTGTCAGGATAAATTCCTGGGCCAAGCCTCCATCATACCAGGGTCTATAACCATCCCACAAAGGTATCTGACAGGACTTCTCTCCCTTTGCGGCCTCTATGGATATGGAAGAGGTTATCTGGTCAGAGTCCAGGAAAAGAAATTCTCCACTTTTCCCTTCGTCTATATTTTTCTTTTCTTTTGCCGCATAACAGGCACCCTTTGCATACAGGTTCTGGCCTTTGAACACCCTTCGCCCCACGCACAACTCTTTTAATGCATTATCGGCCCAATCCCCTTCAAATCCACACCCCGTAACATAAATTGTTGTTACAAGCTGTTTATGCAAAATACTCTTCGCAAGATTTAAAAAGCAGTACTCCAGCCGTTCCTTATCACCTTTTAGCACCTCTTCATAGTCCAGCACATCCTCAAGGTCCTTCTGATTCACGCAGACGGGTATTGGCGTGAACTTGCGGCTGATACTTATCTGTTTGTAATGGAACTCTTCTTCATCCATATGAAATAATCCGATATCATTGCTCCAGAGCTCTTTTTTCTGATTCAGAGCATAATATTCATAACTTAAGGAATGACTTTGCAGGTATAGCCTGTCCTCTTTCAGCCCAAGGTTACCAAAGGCATCCTGCAATACCGCTCTTACCGTATCATTTAGTTCTTTGACAGTGACAATAAGCTTGGCAATTCCTTCTCCCGGGAATTTTAAGGTGACCAGGGTAAGGCACTTGCGAAAAAGCTTTTCCAGCAAATATACAGGAGTGTAGGCTTTGTCATAGAATACTGTCTCCGTTCCCTCTACTGCTTTTTGAAATAGCTTCCCCGCAGCCTGGCACAAGCCTTTCTCCTGTAATTCCAAAGCCTCTTCTCCGAATAACCATTCTTTTCCCCCGGGCTTTACACCGACTACCGCCGGAAAGAAATATGGATTTTCACCTGCACATAAGGTAACGGATTCCGGCTCCAACGTTTTTGTATTAAAGCAGCATATCTGGATATCCTGATTTCCAAAATCAAGTCCTAAAATCAAGCTCTTATTATCAGCCACGATAAACCTCCTGCCTAAACTGAAATACTTTTAAAGGGCTTTGAATAAATCCTTCATCAAATGTCTGTTCTTTGAATAATTTCTGATACCCTCCTGAATGCTTTCGTAATCACTCATTTCAAGAGCGGTCACCATGAAATTTATCTGGTCATAGGGGGTATCCTCCTCTTGTGACATCTCCGGCTCCGCTTTTATGCTTCCGCTCTCAGTGATAGCAGCCTCCGGTCCTTCCCCCTCTGTTATATAATACTGTAAAGTCTCATCGGCAAAGAGAATAAAGTCCTTTACATGAATACCTTGGAACATATCTCTCATTTCTTCCTCAGTAAACTCCTCTGAGTCTTCCATCCTGTAATGAATAAATACCCTTCCCTTTGGATTAGAGATGTATTCCACAAAGCAGCTGCTAAGCAACCTTCCGTTCAAAGGCAGTACCCCTTTAAAGTCTTTGAAAAAGGGCATCACAATTCCTTTTCGCAAAAAACGCTGCAGGTTATAATCAATAAATTCCTTTTCACTCTCATCAAAGCAATCCTCTTTGGAAAGTTTCTTTAAAAGTGCCAGCATACAAACGTCATTCTCTTCGTAAATCAGTTCTCTTCGCATTACCTGGAAGATCTCAGAACCCAGAATTCTTCCGTTAACAAGATATTTATATGCATGATAGGACAAGAAAGCCTTGATTAACTGTCTGTTGCAGCCTCTTTTATAGTATTTTAGAAATACCTGAGGAGAATTGATAAGGTATTCCCGAGTCGTGAGCATCTGCGTAAGAAGTCTCTCTTCCAGAATACAGGTCTCAATTTCAAACCCGCAGGCGGCTTCCCACAGTTCGTACAATTCACGGGTAGAACCCTCGTATTTCTTCGCTAAGTACACCAGTATCTCTTCGTTGTATTTGCCCGCTTTAAAAACATAGAAGCTTAAGTTCAGCAGCAGTTCTTCTGATGAGACTGAAAGCAGCCAGGTACATAACTTCAGCAATCTGTTAAGCTGGATACCTTCAAAGCCATACTCTATCAGTGCAGCCTTCGCCTCTTCATAGAAATTTCTGCTGATATATAATTCAACAATCTTTATCCTGTCAGCTTTGTTTAATCCCTCCAGATGAATCTCTCTAAGGTAGTCCTCTAAAATATCCGCCTGAAAATTATCGTAATAATATGAGATTAACTCCATCTGAAGCTTACTTTTATAGCTATCTACCAGAAAGGGAAGCTCAATAAGCTTTCTTCGGATCTGAACGGATTCCGCATCAAATTTCTGATAGGCTTCTATCTTCTCAGCAAAATTTAAGAGCACCATGGGATTACTGTTCTCATATTTCAGAAAATCTGTCAGATAACTGTCTTTTCCAAGAAAGGGGTATAAAGTATAGGAAACCGTCCCGGCATACCGGTTATCCTGATTATCCACAAGTAAAATCTCATGGTTTTCCGTATAAAGGTCAATGAAAGCGCAGCCCGAGACCAGAGGGGTATAGATTTCCTCCCCTGTCTCCTGATGCAGCGTGATTACTCCCTTTATATTGCTGTTATTGCAATACAATTCCTGCTTAAAGCCGACATAGGACAGGTCTTTAAAGATTTCTTCCGTAAAACCGTCCATCGTAACCAGTTCCTCATAGATAACAGACAGATTTCTGTCAATTGCTCTTGTCTTTAACATCTTCTTTCCAAAGTTCTCAATCTTCTTATTGTAGCTTCGGTAAATGGAAGAAAGCTCTTCTTTGTTTTTTATGATGTAAGCATAGAGAAATGCCCGTTTCTTATCCTGAAGACTGCTGTTATAGATAAAATATAAAAGTACCTGCATGGGCAGCTTCTCCTGCCCCTCTTCGTCACAGGAATAAAGGTAATTTTCATAAAGCTCCGTAATGCGAAGCTGCTCCTTTACCCCTTCCTGGTACCAGCTATAATACTTTTTCCCTCTTTTATGCCCTTTGATCAAAAGACTGATAAGGGCTGTTAAGATACCGGTAAGAAGTACCTGGTCTTCCTTTTTACCCTTTTGTGAAAACTCTCTGTATATGCGTGTCAGGCCAGAATAAATACTTCTGGAGAATTCCTTTCTTTTGGCTGCCAGATATGCAAACTGCCTTGCTAACTCGGCATCCAGATACCTTTCCTTCGCGCCAAAGAGCAATACCTGTATCTCAAAGTCTGCCAGCTCTGTTAAAAGCACCGGATTCTCCTTATAGATTATAAGTGCTTCAAAATATAGATACGGACTGCGGCAGCCATGGGAATATTGTTCTTTTATAAGCTCCAATGCCTGTACTTTATTACTGTCAAACCGTTTATCGGTATACAGCAGGAACCACAAGATTCTATAATCATAAGAATTCATGTGGTAGATATTTCTGATTTCCTTAACAGCCATCTCTACCGCTTCATTGCTTTTTTCTATCAGTGCAAGAAGATACCAGTAGCCGCAGACAAGCGCCATATCTTTCTGGTTCTTATCCATGATTTCATTTTTGACAGCATTCAGGGCTGTTCTGGCCTCCCTATTAGGAGTTTCCGCATTCACGGCATCCATATTACCAGAGACCCCTATGTCGGGAGTTTCTCTGCCTCCCACCTGCATCAGATGGATTTCCAGCAGCTTATACCAGAGCCGCTTTCCTTTATCCCCTGCCTTCAGACCCTTTAATTCTACTTCTGTATTTTGAATATACTCCTCGGGACTGATGCGGTTTTCCCTGAAATTCAGGTAATTTCTCACGCAGGAAATGACTTTTCCCCTGATATGTCTTTGTTTAATCCTCTCCGCATCCTTTACAACCTTACGCAGGGCCGTCACTTCTACTACAACTGTATCATGAACAGTGGACAATATTATCCTGCCGTAATTCCTGCCCTTTCGCATCTTCAGGGGCTGGATTACAAATTCTAACGGATAAGTATTCCCCACAAAATAATCTGACCATATAATTTTATGCTCCGGTATGATAAAATCCCCTTCGCAGCTAATCCTTATTTCTTCATATCCCCAGTTATCCTTCATTAAGATAATCTTGTCCATAAAGCTTTCCGTATCAACTTCATATTCCAGAATATTCTTATCTACTATAAAACTAATGGGATTTTTTTTATGAACTGAAACGAGAAATTCCTCTAAAGCCTGGCTTGCCGATCTGCTTTTTCTCAAAGCCTCATATAAAGTAAGATATTTTCTGTCCCGGTAGCACAGGAATTCACGGAATTCTTCTGCTTTAAAGAGTTTTACCGCTTCCGCCCAGTCAGATTTTGCGAGATTGGTAAAATGAAAAAAGTCTTTGATTTTACCAAGGGAAGAGTTTAGGAAAGGCGGCTCTGAGGTAATAATAAAAGGCACTTTTGCCTCGCCGCTATCACTTACAATATCAAGATATCCCCTTATAATGTCTCCCGGTGCAAGGTTCTTTGCCTGTACGGTGTAGGCTATTGTAGGGCTTTCACCATGCAGTTCCCTTTCTTTGATACTAAAAAAGGTACTGGAAGAATAAATTTGTCCTGTAAGGACAGTGTGGAGAGAATTCCAGACGGTAAGTGTTCCCTCATAGCAGCCGCCTGCATCCACTGTTATAATAAGCTCTTCCTCTGACAATAATAAGGCGGGAGATTCATATTCAAAGCATCCGCCAGCTAACTGTTTTATCTTCTCCTTCAATCAATTCACCCCAGACCTTGATTATTTATGTATATATTGCATTTTTTTTTGTTTACATTATAATTATTATAACACTAAACGACAGGATTTCGCAAGGGAAAGGATAGGCTATGATAACGTCGAAGGAACATTTTCACGGAAGTGATTTGGAGAAAATAGAAAAGTATTACGGAATAAAAAAAGAGGATATTATTAATTTCGCAGGAAATGTCAATCCTCTTGGCATATCACCTGTATTAAGGTCAGCTCTTGCTGATCATATTGATGCCATAACAGATTACCCTGACAGAGAATACACTTCTTTGCGAAGAAGCATTGCCGACTATGTCAATAAGGATATCCCTCAGGATAAAAAATGCGGCCCCAGTCATATTCTGGTGGGAAACGGCTCTACAGAGCTTATCTCTCTTTTTATTCAGTTCATCAAGCCCAAAAAGGCTCTGATTTTAAGCCCTACCTATTCTGAATACGAAAGAGAACTGAATCTTGGAGGCAGTATGATTGATTATTTTCCCTTAAAGGAAGAGGAAAACTTTCAAATAAATATCTCCGCACTAAAAGAAACCCTGGAAGCTTCCTACAATATCCTTGTAATCTGCAATCCAAACAACCCCACCTCCACCGTGATTAAGACAGACGCCATGGCAGAAATCCTATCCTTTTGTAAGGATAGAAATATATATTGCATGGTAGATGAGACCTATGTAGAATTCACTCCGGATATTTCCTCTGTGACATCGGTATCTCTTCTATCCGCCTATAAGAACCTTATCATCATCCGGGGTATCTCAAAGTTCTTTGCAGCCCCCGGCCTCCGCCTGGGTTATGCTATGACAAGTGACGAAGCATTAATTCATCTGGTCAACGAAAACAAGAACCCCTGGACAATCAATATTCTGGCTTCTCTGGCAGGAGAAATAATGTTTTCCGATGAAAACTATATTAATGAGACCAGAACTTTTATAGACAGCGAAAGGGAAAGAATCAAGGCTGAATTAAATAAAATAAATAAGATAAAATATTATGAGCCCTATGCGAACTTTATTCTTTTAAAGCTTGCCGATAAGCATCCTGACTCCTATGAGGTATTTGAGGGCGCTATAAAGAAAGGGATGATGATCCGGGATTGTTCGACCTTTCCCGGCCTGGGTAATCGTTTTATACGGTTTTGCTTCCAGTCTAGGGAAGCCAATGA
>JAEXGM010000164.1 GCA_023450835.1 Bacillota bacterium
TATTTGGCTTTTTCTGCATAAAGGGCGACCCCAAAATAGTTTTATACCACAAGAATGGGCAAGAATCATATTAAAATGATCTTGCCCATTCTTAACTATCAAATTTTGAGTTTACTTAGACTTTGAAACGTTCTCATTAAATAAATAAAATATATCAGCGCTACCACTTCTGGGGTCATATTCAGAGCTAATTTTCATATCTTCAATTCATATTTATAACCATATAACTCAATCTTTTTGGGTTCTCCATAATTATTTCTCAACCATTTTTCATGTAGCTCTCTTGTATTTTCACAATTTGTATATTCATCATTTTCTTGTGTAGCTGCTGCCACTAAGAATAGGATACTTTATCAATTGTTTCATTATCCCCAAAAATATTATAGCGCCTTGGAATTCTAGAGGTTTTTTCCTTTTAAAATTACATATTTACCTTCATTAACAGAAGTTTTTATAAATTTGTCTTGTATCTGAAATTCAATTTGATTTTTCTTCATTCCGCTTTCTATGATCATACCCATAATTTCTAATCGCATATTATTTCAGATACTTCCTTCCTGGCTGTGGCATACCCTAAATGCATGTTGTTTCATTAAGAAACTATGATTTGGTAATAGAAGTCCTAAAGCTCAGATGTCGAGATGGCCATAAGTGATTTTACTGGTAAAATCAGCGATTTTTTACTTTCCATATGATTCTTAAGATACATGCTCTATCAATTCAAAGGCAAAACTTATATACCCCTGACAATTAAACTAATACAATTTTTGTCTTCACATAATATTCTATAAGCAGATGCATTTCCTTGATATATAAGAATCTTGTTACATCTAGGACACTTTATATTTGTTTGGCCACTTTTTTGTATTTCATCAACTGCTTTATACAATATTTTTTCTTCATCATCTGTTATTGGTTTCATTTTAATATCCATATAATATTCCTTTCATATAAGCATTTAATTTTACAGTAACACCTGCTTCTTGGGCTCTTGTTACGGCATCTTGAACTGTAATATATCGCCTTTAACATTTATTACTTGTCTTCTATCTACATAACCTGTTTAAATTCATTTAATACAAGGCTGTCTAAATACTCTCCAGAAAAAAACAAAAGAAGAACGGAAAAGGGAGCTGCAAAAAGGCATTTTTACCCCCTGTAACCCCCAGCAGCCTCATTTTACCATAGATCCAGTTTTCTATAAATCTCATGGGTAGCTAATCATTGAGTTATTGACATTTTTTCAACGTAATAATTATTTAAATCAATCCTAAAATTCCAATCATTTCTTCCATACTTATCTTTTGTTTTATCGCTAATTCCCTGACAAACTACTAATATATTATCTCCTACGCATTTAGTTGAATAGAAATAATAATCTTTGGGATGGCAAATACTGGCGACCTCATCACCATTTAAATTAAAAATTAGTAGTCTATATTCCTCCACACACTTGCCAGTAAGCACAATTATTTTATCGTAAACATTGCTATAATCAGCCGAAACAAGATTATCTACAAATATATAGGAGTTATCATCAATAAATATTTTACCGTTATTCAAAGAGTACGATAAGATAACATCTCCTTCAATGTTATAAAGAATAAATCTAGTCCCTTCAATTTTATCTTTCGTTTTCAACATAACCATATTGTTTCCATATTCAAAAGCATAAAATATGTCAGAATTCTTAACAAGCTTTTCGTTTCCATTATAAAACCATTTTACCATTCCTTTTTCGCGGTCTGTTATTATATCAATCATAATAATTTTCTTTTTTAATCAACCCAGAATTCATCAACTATAACATTTCTTTTCTAAAGAAGTATAATTCATGTACTTGCTCCATAGTCAAAGGGCTTTCTGATAAAACGCACCTTTCGCACAATTTTTTTGCTTAAGTCTCTTAATTCATATCATGGATGATGTCACTTCGTGAGAGCCATGATATGAATTAAGAGACTAGGATTTAGGTAGTGGAAGTCCTAAAGTAACCATAATATAATTAAAACAATTCAAGATTATATTCTTCTCTACATACATTATTAAATCGTTCCAATTCTTCCCATGCATTTTTGTTCTTATAACCATTTGGATACATTATTCCATTCTGAATTTGTAATTTACGTTTATCAATTTCTCTTTTTAACTTTGGAAGTAACTGTGTTCTTTCAATTTTAAAAGGTGACAAATCATTCTTTTCTTTAAACAACTGACTTGTTATATATGAGCAAACAACATATACATCGAATTCTGTCAGATCTAACATTGATATTAATGCCTGCTCATATTCTTCTTTAACATATTTATTCTCTTGATAAGCTTTATAAACCCCTCTAGATAAGACTTTTCCTATATCAGTTAATTCCGCACCTGGGGCATACTGTGATGATTCAACCTTATACTCATTATCCCCTCGCAAAAAACTAATAAATTCTTTTTTTTCTAACGATATATATGTTATTTGTAATACATCCATAAACCTACCTCCACTTATCTCAATTCAGTAATTTTCACATTATTAGGGGTATTCGGAATCAAGTCCGTAATTGCCTCCATAATTCCACCATCAGTTTTTCCTCCAGGTATCCAATGGCTATTTGCACCAGCTTCATTTCCTGATGGCATATGTAAATTTAATCCATCTAAATTATCAATATCTATCCTAATTAAACCTCCGCCATCTTCAAAATGTCCTATGTCAAAACCTAACGCTTTTTCATATATTCCTATATTTCCATTCGCATTTGCCGCAATTTCATCACAGAAATTTTTTGGCATTACAAATTGTGTTCCATCTGAAGGAATCCCAATATTTGAATTTCCTTTCACATAAGTTATATATTGTTCTTTAGTCATTATAATAGATGCTCCATCGTCAAAATGAGCTAAATGTGTATCTATATACGCTTGACTCAAATACGTAGATGGATCTGGTCTACTTCCTTTTGGAATTGAAGTTATACTATCATTCCAATAAGCATCATTTCTACCCCCGTTAAGCAGACTCCTACTAGCTTTAAACATCCATTCCGGTTTCAGTACAAATAAATTTTTTCTTATTCCCTTCCACTATCAATATCAGGTCTGTACCTACAGGTAAGTTATAAAT
>JAEXGM010000178.1 GCA_023450835.1 Bacillota bacterium
TCATTTACCGCAGTGCCTGCCCAAAGGCCAAAATGATAATCCGTCATATGAAGAAAATGGCCTAAAAAGGGAAAGAGAAAAGCTGCTATAACATTAAAGAAAAATATAGTTGAGATGGAGCGGGCAACATCTTCGTCCTCGGCCTGGATAACGGGAGCGGTGGCAGCTATGGCAGAGCCGCCGCAGATGGCAGTACCCACACCGATGAGGATATTGGTGTTTTTTTCAACTTTTAATAATTTCCCAATAAAAAAGGCACTTAAAAAAGTGGCAGTAAGAGTAAATATCATAAGCAGGATGGTCTGGCTTCCTACCTTTAGCACACTGTAGAGATTCATATTAAAACCCAGTAATATAATTGAATATTGCAAGAGTTTTTTAGAGGTATAAGTAATTCCTGTTTCTAAATATTTTGGCCTTTTCAGAAAGGCAAGTATCATGCCAAAGAGAATACCTAATACCGGGCTTCCGATGATGGGGAATTTTTCACCAATGAACCAGGCCGGAATTGCAATGATGGCCGTTAATGTGATTCCAGGTAAAAGGTTGGCTTTTTTAGTATTTGCTTTTGTATAACTAGCTGTGTTCATGTTTCCTCCCATTGCATGCCGGTCTGTTTCCGATACGGCTGCTTTAATTCTTAGAGTGAAGCCGTTTTAATTTTTTTGAATCTTCACCCTTTTGTAACATAGTTACCGGCTGTTTAAAAGAAAACAGTCCTGCATAAACTATGACTTAGTATATAACTTGACATGGCATAAGTAAAATATTATTATCTGATGTATATGATAAGTAATTACTTATTAAGATAAAGGCTTTGAGATTAAGAATTCGGTATAACCAGGAGGAAAAGTATATGACCCTAAGGCATTTTCAGATATTTGTAGCAGTCTGCGATACTATGAACATGACAGCGGCAGCTTCCGGCATGTTTATGTCACAATCCGCCGTAAGTCAGGCGGTAGCTGAAATGGAGGAATATTATAATGTACGGCTTTTTGAAAGATTGTCAAAAAGATTGCATCTTACACAGGCGGGTGAAAAGCTGCTGGGTTATGCCAGACATATTATCGGACTTAACGTAGCTGCGGAGAAAGAACTGCGTTCCCTAAGTGAGCATGAGAGAGTGAGAATTGGTGCCAGTGTGACTATCGGCTCCTGTGTACTGCCAAAGCTGGTGGCAGATTTTAAAAGATCGGCTGCAGAGCTTAAAATCGAAGTTACAGAGGATAATACCTCAAAAGTCGAGCAGATGATTATTGCAGACAAGCTTGATATAGGCCTGGTGGAAGGGGAAGTGGTATCACAGGATCTTATAAGTAAGCCTATGGCTGAGGATGTATTAGTCCTGATCTGTTCCAAGAAGCACCCTTTCTCACAGCGCGGCAGTATCGAACCTCAGGAGCTGGAAGGTGAGAATTTCATTCTAAGGGAAGTTGGCAGCGGAACCAGAAAGACCTTTGAGGATGTTATGGCCGGAAATTCACTGAATTGGACTGCAAGCTGGACTTGCAGCAATGCGGATACTATTAAGATGGCAGTAGCAGAAGGTCTGGGCATCTCTGTGATTTCAAAAAGGTCGGTTGAGAAAGAGACCGGGGAAGGTATCCTTAAGATAGTGAATATAAATGGCCTTTCATTTAAACGCCAATTTAAACTGGTATATCATAAGAACAAATATTTGACAGAAGCGATAAAAAACTTTATGGATTTTTGTTTTAGAGAGCAGTAATTGATTGGTCATAAAAAGTCGAAAAAGGAATGAATTAATTGTTATTTTATTGACAGGCATATTAATTTCTTGTATGCTTGGCTTATATTATATATAGAAGAAACTCTTCTTTTTACATACTCTGCATTTCACTGTGTATATAACCTGTAAACGAGATGTCCTGTAAAATGAAAGCAATTTACCAGGCACTCAGACTGTCTTTCGATATTATGGGGTGATGTCCAAATGATTAAAAGGCATACGATTGCCAGTATTATAATGATAATTACTATATGTGTTGTAATCAGCATTTTCTTTTGGGTGTCATATCAGCGCATTAACAATGTATATCAGGAAGAAACCAATCTTACGATTACAAATATGCGCAAGCTGTTTCTGAAGGACACAGTAAACAATATTATTCGGGAGATAGCAGCAGACAGGGAGAATAAAAGGGAAGATTATAAAAGAAATATTGAGTTAAGATATCAGACGCTTTCTTATGAACCAAGTTTGTCTGATACAGAATATACGGATTATTTTATCCATTGGTTCAGTGCGGATTATTCAAAGGACATCAGCCAAAATGAGTGGGCGGTGCTTTTATGGAATAATAGTACGGAGGAAGTTCTCTATGACCCTGCAGGTCTGCATAAAGAAGATATCAATGAGACCCTTAAACAGGTGAAGCCATTGCTGTCATATTACCGTGTAATCGTACATGGTGAGGTGTTTGGGCTAATCGGCGTAAGCCGCGATTATATAGATAATAAAGTAAAAGAAGAAATGGCTGATAAAATCAGGAATCTGAAGTTTGAGAATGGCTCCTATGTGTGGGTAAATGAAATTATTAATTACGATGGAGGCGATAACTATGCCATCCGGCTGGTGCATCCCAATCTTCCGGCCACGGAGGGAATGCATCTTTCAACAAATATGACTGATATCAGGGGAAACCGCCCTTATTCCGAAGAGCTCCAGGGGGTCAAAAACCATGGAGAATTATTCTTTACTTATTATTTTAAAGAGCTGCACAGCTATGAGGTATCAGAAAAACTGACCTATGCCAAGTTGTACAAGGATTTTAACTGGGTGATTGATATGGGTATTCCCTTGGATGATATCCGGGAGTACATTGACCATACCAATAAAAGAAGCATGCAAACGGTAAGAGGTCAGATGATATCCCTGGTTACTTTAATGGTCATTGTTGTTGGCTGCAGCCTTATTCTCTTCCTTCTCTTAGAGAGGCTTTATGCAAATCGTATCAGAAAGCAGATGGAATTGGAAATGAAGAAGGACATCCTGTCAAAAGCTTATAGCAGGAGATATGGTACCGTAGAACTGACCAGAGCATTTAAAGCGTTTAAGAAAAGCAGAAGAAGAGATACCGCAATTATTATGTTCGATGTGGATGATTTTAAAGGAATTAATGACACCTATGGGCATGATATGGGAGATAAAGTGCTCGCTGAGATTGTTAATAAGGTCTACCAGGTGATACGGAGTTCAGACAGCCTGATACGCTGGGGCGGAGATGAATTCGTCGGTATCTTTAGAGGACTGGCAGAAGAAAATGCGGTTTATATTTGTGAGAAGATTGTTGCTTCCATAGCGAATTTAAAGATACAGCAGGGCGATGAATATATCAGCCCTACCATATCTCTTGGAATTGCGTATTTTGATAAGAAGGATAACAGTTTTGAAGATGTGTTAAAAAGAGCCGATGCCGCAATGTATATGTCCAAAAAGGCCGGAAAGAATAAAGCGAGCCTTATGGACTAATGTGATTTCTTATAGGCACTTGGTGTTGTACCGGTCAGCTTTTTAAATACTTCATTGAAATGTTTAATATCACTGTATCCTATTTTTTGAGCAACTGCTATCACCTTTAAGTCGGTAGTTTTTAATAGATTACAGGCTTCTTCAATTCGAAGCTTTTGTATGTATTCCGAAATGGTAGCTCCGGTATAGTCTTTAAACAGCTTGCAATAGTAAGTCGGACTTAAGAAAGACCGAGATGCAAGCTCTGACAGCTTGACATTGACTTTATAATTGGATTTTAAATATTGTATGGATTGCTCCATAAGGCTGGCATGACGGGACATCATGTCAGTTTTTTTATGGAAGGAAGCCTTCATGGAGCGGAATATCTGAATGAGGAGTTCTATCAGATACCCACGCAGAAGTTCAATATATCCGTCTTCCTTTTCAGTAAATTCCTTTAACATCTTTTTATAGATATGTTCTAAGGCAGGATTCTCTCCCTCTGACAACTTCAAATCATCCACCGTGTCCGGATTTAGTGAGAAAATGGAGCGAAAAGAGAGATACTGTATCACATCCTTAAAATCCTTATAGTCGATAAGGTTAACATCGATAAATTCCGGCTTAAAGACACAATTATACACGTTGATGGGTTCTGTATCAGGAGACTGAAAAGAACGAAATTCATGCGGTATATGGTAATTAATAAGAAATAAATCGCCCTTATTTACACGGTACTCTTTATCTCCGAGGATGTGGACGCCGGAGCCGGAGGTCACATAGGATATCTCAATGAAATCATGGACATGCAAATGAGGTTCCGGGCCTTCAATGATATTATTTATATAAATGGAATTGCCGTTTTCAAATAATTTTTCACCGGTATCCCGGTAAACGTGAGTTATGTTCATAAGATTCACCCCACTCAATTATAATATACCCCCATGAAATTGAAAATAGGAAATGTATAATTTAAGATGTAATAAATTATTGATTTGAAAGGGGCCTTGGAACTTTTATGAGAATAACGGATATGAAATGCAATCGTATAGTCAATCCTCTGGGGTTTGAACTGGATGAACCGGTACTTAGCTGGATTGTTGAAACAGAGGAGGCTAAACTCCAGAAAGCCTGCAGGATTGAAGTTGCGGAAGACGAAGAGTTTTCCGATAGTGTTTTTGACAGCGGAGAAAGGGAGGATTTAAGCGGTATTGGCGTTCCTTTGACCATAGAACTTAAACCTCGTACCAGGTATTACTGGAGAGTGCAGGTCCGGACAGATGCCGGAGAGGTTAAGAGTGATACCGCCTGGTTCGAGACAGCAAAGCTTGGTGAGCCCTGGGAGGCCAAATGGATTACTCCCGATACGGAAGATACATCCGTACACCCAATCATACGAAAGAATTTTCAGGTATTAAAAAAAGTGGCAGCAGCCAGGCTCTATATCTGCGGTCTGGGGCTGTATGAAGCAGAGATTAATGGCAGCAGGGTCAGCAATGAATATTTTACGCCTTACTGTAACGACTACAAAGACTGGATTCAATATCAGGCCTTTGATGTTACAAAACTTATAACTCCGGGGGAGAATTGTCTGGCTGCCCTGCTTGGAAACGGCTGGTATAAGGGACGCTTTGGCTTTACCGGTAAGGAAGAAGGCTATTATGGGGACCGCTTTTTACTGATAAGCGAGCTTTTTATTCAGTATACCGATGGTACCACAGAAAAAATCTGTTCCGATGAAAGCTTCCTCAGTGCTCCTTCGCATATCGGTAAGAGCAATATCTATGACGGGGAAGCACAGGATGCGAATCAATACATAGAAGGCTGGTCAAAAGCATCCTTTCCGAAAGGAGACTGGCAGAAGGTTAGAATAAGCGATATGGATACCGGTCTTTTAGAGGCAAGAAAGAGTCTTCCGGTCGTAATAAAAGAAAGACGTAAGCCGGTTAAGGTTATCCATACCCCTAAGGGTGAAACTGTTTTTGATATGGGACAGAACATGGTAGGTTTTATAAGCTTTAAGGTGCAGGCTCCCAGGGGAGCACGTATCTGGCTCCAATACGGGGAAGAGATGCAGGAAGGGTGCTTTTACAGGGAGAATCTGCGTTCTGCGAAAGCAGAATTCGAGTATATATCGGATGGAGAGCTCTCAGAAGTCAGGCCGTATTTTACTTTCTATGGATTTCGATATGTAAAAGTGGAAGGCTGGCCGGGAGAATTAAATCCGGAGGATTTTACCGGATGTGTTATTTACTCTGACCTGGAGAGGACAGGGGACATTGAGACTTCCAATCCCATGATTAACCGCCTTTTTCTGAATGCACTATGGGGGCAGAAAGGAAACTTCCTGGACGTTCCCACCGATTGCCCTCAGCGTGATGAGAGAATGGGATGGACGGGAGATGCCCAGATGTTCTCCGGTACTGCCTGCTTTAACATGGACTGTGATGCATTCTTCCGAAAGTTCTTATATGACCTGGCAAAGGAACAGGCTAATTATAATGGAATCGTACCTCACACAGTGCCAAGCTTCGGTTTCATTAATACACAGGACGGCGAAGATTTTGCAGCGGGAAATTCCAGTGCCTGGGCTGATGTGGCAACTATTATTCCCTGGAATTTGTATCTGTACTATGGGGATAAGAGTACTTTGAGAAAACAATTTGACAGCATGAAGGCCTATGTTGACAGTATCAGAAGAAAAGATGATGGCAGCAGGCTATGGAATACAGGTTTTCACTTTGGAGACTGGGTAGCCCTGGATGGTAAAAGTGAATATGACACCTTCGGAGGAACACCAAGAGATATCATAGCTACCGCCTATTATGCTTATTCTTCTGAACTGGTTGGAAAAGCGGCAGGCGTTTTAGGAATGAAAGAAATGGAAGAGGAGTATCTGCAGCTGTCACAGGAAGTAAAGGCTGCATTTACGGCGGAATTCGTATCTCCGAGAGGAAGACTGGTGGCGGACACCCAGACATCTTATATACTGCCTTTATTTATGAATCTGATACCGGATGAGTTAAGAGGAAGAGTGCTGGACGATCTTTGCAGAAATCTGAAAGAGAATAATTATTTCCTTAAGACCGGATTCGTGGGAACACCTTATCTGTGCAGGGTCTTATCAGAGAATGGACATAATGATATTGCATATAAGCTATTACTCAATGAAGAATATCCAAGTTGGATATATGAAATAAAGCTTGGCGCAACTACTATCTGGGAGAGATGGAACTCTCTGCTTCCTGACGGAAAATTCGGAGAACTGGGCATGAATTCCCTGAATCACTATGCCTACGGTTCTATTGTAGAATGGATGTACCGCAATATGTGCGGTATTAATCCCCTGGAAGAATATCCGGGCTTTCGCAGAATCAAGCTTAAACCCTATCCGGATAAGCGTATCAGCCGGGTAAAGGCTTCTCTTAAGTCGGCTGCCGGAAACTATGAGAGCGGCTGGAGTTATGAAGAAGACGGTCTTCATTACAGCATATTGATTCCTTTTAATGCTCAGGCTGAGTTTTTGTTAGAGGAGGCAGAGGAAGATAAGATTAGAGTCAATGGAAAAGCTCTGAAAGAGGCAGGCTTATCCTTTGAAAAGAAAGAGTCCGAATTAAGTATTATTCTGACTGCCGGCAGATATCAGGTAATAAGCTTGAACGTATAAGAGCAGTTTAAAACAGGACATAACCCACAGAGAATCTATTCTGTAGGTTATGTCCTTTCTATTATAATTTTTTATATTACTGCTGGTCGTTGGTTAAGTGCAGCTTTTCAAATACATAGAAGAGAAGAGAAAGTCCCATACCAACAATACTGGAAAGAACCATACCTGTTAAAGTAACTTTACCAAATTGTAATGCTACACCTGACAGACCTGTAATGAAAATTACAGAAGTCAGAACCAGGTTGCGGCTGCGGCTGTAATCCACCTGGCCGTCTACCATTACACGGATACCGGAAGCACCGATTGTACCATATAAAAGGAAGGAAATTCCGCCGATAACCGGACCCGGAATAGTACGGATCAATTCCGCTACCGGGCCAATAAATGCGGAAATGACGGAAATAATGGCAGCACCTGCGATAACCTGTACGGAATAAACCTTTGTCATAGCCATAACGCCGATATTCTCACCGTATGTAGTAGTAGGAACGGAACCTACAAAACCGGAGAGCATGGTAGAAACGCCATCTGCTAAAAGAGAGCGGTGTAAACCGGGATTCTTCAGCAGGTCTCTGTCAACAATCTTACTTGTAACAATCTGATGTCCGATATGTTCGGATGCAAGCACTAAAATAACAGGCAATATCATGACAATTGCTTCAATCTTAAATCTAGGTAATTGAAAGTTTGGAATTTGAAAGAGTTTGGTATGAAGTGCCTGACTGAGATCAGATAGTGTAATAACCTTTGCAAGAAGTGCTGTAATATATCCGGCAACAATTGCAATCAATATGGGGATTACGGCAAAGAATTTACGGAAGAGTACATTACCGAATACGGCAACAGCGAGAGTTACAAGAAATACGAGAACATTCTTAGGTTCAATAGGAACATCGGGAGAAGAAGAGACAACACCGCCTGTTTCTGCGGCTGTTTTTGCTAATTCCAGACCAATAAGAGCAACTACAGGCCCCATGGCAGCGGCGGGAAGAACTACATCAATCCATTTGACACCAAACTTATAAATAATGAGAGACAAAATACATAGTGCAAGACCAACTACAATAAAACCTCCCAGTGCATATGGATAACCCCATTGAGTAATGACAATAGTAGCGGGCCCAAGAAAAGCAAAGCTGGAACCGAGATACGCGGGAGCTTTGCCTTTTGTAATAAGAATAAATAATAGGGTACCAATACCATTCATCAACAGTACGACTGCGGGATTGATATTGAAAATAATAGGGACTAATACTGATGCACCGAACATTGCAAACATGTGCTGCAGCGATAGAGGAACCAGTAGTTTCGGCTCTACCTTTTCTTCAACTTGAATAATTCTTCTGTTTTCCACAAAAAAAAACCTCCTTCATAATTTTCTTGAGTAGTATAACACGGACTTAATCAGATTTCTACAACAATTTTAAAAAAATTTATATTTTTTTAGTCCCATATCCCTAAAAATTATAAAAAATAACCATATTATTACTTGTAAGTCAAATTTAAACTGCAAAAATATTTTAGTTTAAGAGATATTTTAATGTAAAAGACATTTTGAGATAAAACAAAAAGCAGTTGTTTTCACTTATACGTCGGCCGGTTCAATCGGTCCGGGTTGTATAAAGGGAAAGCAACTGCTTTTTTCTTTAAATAATTCCGGCACACCAGTTAATTCCGTTGCACAATAGCTGTTTAAAGCCTTCCTGCTGCCAGGCACTTAAGGTATGTCCGGGAGTAAGTACACACAGGCGTCCTTTGCCGATGGTTCGGGTATAGCCGCCGATCTGCTCTCCTCCGGTTTCAGAATAAGTCTTTAAAAAGACATCTGCATCGGGAGCGGTTAAGGTAATATTATAATGCTCATCTCTGATGGTAAAATCTCTGACATTTTCATTGATAGGGTGTTCTTTGACGGGTTTTACTTCCACACTGCAGCGAGGGGGATGTCCTACGAAATAATTGCCTGCAAAATCGGTATAGGCATCTCCTTCCCTGGAAGTATTACCGGAATGAAGGGAAAGAAAGCCGCCTCCATTTGCCACATATTCTTTAAATTCTTTCGGGCAGACCTCCGTAACTCCTTCTTCAAACCAGGGAAAAGTATTGGAGGAATTAACAGCATTGCTTTTGCAGCAGACAATGACAGGATACTTTGCAATCATCTCTGTAGTCAGAATATCTTTAGCGGATTTTACTATGGTAAAGTTATAATACTTCTTTAAGGGTTCGATGCCCAGCTCCACGACTTCGGCAGGATGCCAAAGGTCATCACATAGCAATAATACATCAATCATAT